>CAMLDM010000020.1 GCA_946479025.1 uncultured Candidatus Saccharibacteria bacterium
ACCTTCGACCTCACGGTCCCAAACCGCGCGCGCTAGCCAACTGCGCCACACCCCGATAGGTGTTACTTGAGTGATTATACCGTAAAATTTTACGGATTACCAGAGGGAATTGCTTGCCGGCCACACAGAAACAGGCTACTATATAAGTACCTAACGATTATGATAAAAAACATACTTAAAAAACGTCAGAATAAGCTGTCAGTGGCTCGCGCCGACTGGGTGATCCTCGCGGCCGGACTGGCGGTATTTGCAGCGATTTCATTGTGGACAATCACTAAGTCATCAATCTGGTTCGATGAGGCGTTTGGCGCGTACATGATTCATTTCAACTTCTTTGAAATCGCGCGTTACACGGCCACGGATGTACACCCGCCAGTGTATTATTGGCTGTTAAAACTATGGAGCATGTTGTTTGGCAATACCGAGCTGGGCCTGCGCTCCATGAGCGTTTTCTTCGCCGGCGTTGCGATTATCTTTGGCTATTTGCTAGCACATCGTTTATTTGGCAAAAAAGCCGCACGTATTGCGCTGATTTTCATGGTGCTTTCACCAATGATGGTTCGCTACAGCCAGGAAATGCGTATGTACGCGCTGGTCACGGCGATTTCCCTCGCCGCAACGTACGTGCTGACATTCGCGGTAGAATCCAAGCGCAAATTGCCATGGGTCGTCTACGGTCTGCTAGTGAGTCTCGGTATGTGGACGCATTATTTTTCGGCAGTCGTGTGGATCGCGCACTGGGCATGGCGCGCGTACGTGGTACACGAGCAAAAGCCGAAAAAGTTTATCAAATCGTTTATGAGTCGGGAATGGGTTATGGCGCACATTGTGGCTGTCGGCGCATTCTTGCCGTGGCTCCCTTTTTTGGCGCGACAGATTTTTGACGTGCAAGTAAACGGTTTTTGGATTCCGCCGGTAACGCCAACGACGATTCCGAATTTTCTTACGAACGTACTGTTTTATCAGGATCAAGAGACGGTTGCTTCCTGGGATGCGCTGCTGTTTGTGGTGATTTTCATACTGCTCACCGTGTTGGCGGTCCAGCTGTTTAAACGGCTGCCTGCCAAGGAGCGCCAGTCATACGCACTGATTTTTGCGCTCGGATTCGTGCCGGTCGCATTGCTGTTTGTGATGTCAATGCCGCCGCTCCGCTCGTCATTCGTTGACCGCTATCTTGTGCCGTCGACACTTGGGATCTCTCTGTTTATTGGCATTACGCTTGCGCTCAGTACCAAGCTGCTCAGGCCAAAGTATCGTGCAGTGACTATCGTTGCTATCGCTGCGGTCATGGCGTTTGGCGTTACGAATGTTTATAGGCTCGGTAACTATAATAAAACGTTGCACTCATCAAATAATACGCGCCAAACTGTTGAAGCAATTACGGCCAACGCTGCGCCTGGCGAACCGATCATTGCTGACTCGCCGTGGTTGTTTTACGAAGCAGTTTTCTATTCGACAGCCAATCATCCCGTGTACTTTATCGACGCGAATACGGAGTATAAATACGGTTCGCTCGACATGCTGAAATACAACGATCAGCACAAAATTAAAGATCTGGCTGCTTTTGCGCGTCAGCACTCGATTATTTGGTATCTTGGCCGGCCGGGAAGTGGTGGTTTTGGCGCGCCAAACGGCGGGCAAAACTGGAAGCCGCTTCGTGATGTGCGGGTAAACGACTCGGTGAGTGGACAGCCGTCATACAGGGCTATTGAGTTTAAAACGAACTAGCGCGGGATAACCTTCATTAAGAATTTATGCTGAATCGCAAGCCGGATAAGCATGATGATGCCGGCGGCTATCAGGAAGTTCGTGAAAATGTCGCCGGGCTGCAAAAAGATGTGCACGAAAAACAGAATAAGCGCGTGGAGCGTGTATACGTAAAGCGAGTTCGTGCCAAACGGCAAAAGTAGCCACCCCAGCCAGCGGCGGACGAACGGCTCGAAACGGTTGAAAAGATAAAACGCCGCCCAGAACCACACGAAGAAGAGAAGAATGCGCGGTAACGGCAGGCGTTCTTTATCGAAGAAGTATGTGTAAAGGTATGATTGAACCTCGCTGATTTGCGGCAGATTGAAATACTTTGGTCCGAACTCTAAAACGATATTCACGACAAGCGCTAGCGCTGCAGTCACAAGAATGGTCGTCTTGAGAATTGCTTGTTGCCGGGCCGTCCGGGCCTTCCACCATGCCGTAATGGCCTTCCAGTGGAAGCCGATCGTTAAACCACTAAAGAAGATCAGCTGCCACGAAAGGGGCTGAAGCAGCTCCTGGGTCATGTCGGGAATGGTTGGATCGGCGGGAAACAGCACCCATACGCAAAAACTTGCAGCCAGAACGACGTACCAGAGCCCCTTTCTAAGCAACCACATAACAAGCGGGCTAATAAATAGGAACATTGCATATAGTCGCAGATAATCTGCCCAGCCGTAGAAATACTGGAAAGTAAGCGTACGCCATAGCACGTCGAAAATATTTGTTCCGGCTGGCGCGATGCCGTTTTTAAGGCCGGCGCTTTCCATGAAAAACCACCAGCCAATGAGCGTGAATAGAAGTATCAAAACGGCAGAGGTAATATATAGCTGCAGGCCGCGTTTTAGCAGCAACTTTGTAACTGTTCGAAACGGCAAGTCGATGAGTTTTGAGCCGCGCACGATTCCCAGCACGATGCCGGATATCAAAAAGAAACCTTCCGCTGTGGTGACGTACAGGCTCCCGCGTGCCGACCACCAATCTAGGCCGTTCGGGAAAAAATCGAGATGATCCAGAATAATTGCAACAAGAAAATATCCCCGCAACAGGTCAAAAGTAAGAATACGAGAGGATTTTTTTTCCGCCACTAACCACCCATTATACATGGTTGGTTTAGTATATACTGAGAATGTATGAAACAGCCGCCATATCCAGCGCCAGATTTTACACTTGAGGACGAAGCGGGCAGCAGTCGTTCGCTCAGTGAGTACAAAGGAAAATGGATCGTTCTCTATTTCTATCCGAAAGATGACACACCGGGCTGCACCGTGGAAGCCTGCAGTCTGCGCGACGCGCGCGATGACATTGCGGGGCTTGGCGCGGAGGTTATTGGAATCAGCCGGGACGACGTTGCAAGCCATGGGATATTCAAAACAAAGCACTCGCTGAACTTCACGCTGCTCAGTGACCCGGATAAAAAGGTGATTGAAGCGTATGGCGCGTGGGGCAAGAAAATGTTCGGCAATGAAGGCATTCTACGCAGGACGTTCATTATCAATCCCAAAGGAATCGTCGTAAAAGTGTACGGCCGCGTAACGCCGCTCGGGCACGGCGAACAAATAATCGCTGAACTAAAACGCCTTCAGGGTGTAAAATAAAATATACGTCGGGGTGTGGCGCAGCTTGGTAGCGCGCACCGTTCGGGACGGTGAGGCCGGAGGTTCAAATCCTCTCACCCCGACCAGGAAATTATTTATCGCGGGCGTTTGAGTGCAACTTCACGTGCCAGCTCTGCGAAGCGGTCGTCAATAACGGTAGGCGTGAACTCGCCGTATTTTTTTATGGCAGCTTTTTCAATTAAGAAATCGGCGATGGCGGGATTTTTTGGCAGCAGCGAGCCGTGCATGTAGCTGGCGATGACGTTTTTATAACGTACGCCTTCAGTGTTGTCCTGTCCGTTGTTGCCGGCGCCTTTGATAACCGCTCCAAGTGGCTCGACGTTTTCGCTAAGGAACGTTTGGCCGCTATGGTTTTCGTAGCCGATGATGTCGCCGAAATCGTTGCTTTTAGTAACGATATTGCCAACCAGTCGCTCTGGTCCGGCGTGCGTTTCAATGTCGAGCAGACCGATACCTTCAATGATGTGACCGTCCTGAGTCTTGAAAAACTTGCCAAACATTTGGTAAAGGCCGCAGATCATCAGCATTGGTATGTCGTCTTCTGCCAGACTACGCAGCGTTGCGCTGATCTTCAGCAGGTCCTCTTGAATTTTATCTTGGCCGGAGTCTTGTCCGCCGCCGCCTACCACGATATCAACATTTTCCGGAAACTTATCACCCGGGTTGTATTCAAGGATTTTCGGCTCGTAGCCGTGCCATTGCAGCCGTCGTCTCAATGTTAAAACATTGCCCCAGTCGCCATAAATATTCATGTCGTGCGGATATAAATGCAGAATTGTTATTTCTTTTTCACTCATGAAATTGTCTCCACGTCGGTCATTTTTGAAAGTTCGCGGCGCAGGGCGAGCATGGCGGTATACGTGCAGAAAATGCGTTTCGGCTGTGCGCCAGCGCTGGTAATGAAGTGCTGCAACGCGCTCGCGAGATCGGGCTCTACGTGAGATACTGTTACCTCGTCGTACTGCAACCGTAGCGCCATGTCGTAGGCGCGCACGCCGGAAACTTCGCTTACGCCGCCGTCTTTCAATCGCTCAAAGTCAACGTCCCAAAGCCACGACATGTCGCGGCCGTCGGCGTAGTTATCGTTTATAGCGATCATTGTTTGGTAGCCTTCAGGGTTAAACGATGACAAGCCGAGGCGAAATCCGCTCGGATTTTTTACGAGCACCAGCTCAAGTGGCTGGCCGCCGATCGTGAGTGTTTCGCCGCGGCCGAATGCCGGCGAAACTTTGGAGAGTGCGTCGATAAGTTTGGCTTCATCGAGCTTTTCGCCCACGATAGCCCGGGTAAGTGCCAGTGCTGCTGCTGCATTATAAACGTTGTAAATGCCTTGCAGTTCAAGTGTGGTTGTAACCTTATGACCACCGAACGTAAACTGTGCCATAGAATCTTTCAGTTTGTCGAGCGTTACATCGGCTGAAATTTTCTGTTTTGGAGCGGCTGTTTTGCTGTGCATTTCGTCGTCGCTTGGAAAGAGCTTGGCGAGCTCCGGGCTGAGTCCGAAGTAGGAAACTTTCTGGCTGGAAAGCCGTGAGGCGATGTCGGCAACGCGCGTATCCTCGCGGTTCAAAACTACAGTGTCGGTGGTTTGCGTGGCGATTTGCGCCAGCATTTTGGCGGTCGTGTCAATTTCACCGAACCTATCTAGCTGGTCGCGCATAACGTTTAGAAGCAAGCTGCGGCGCGGTTGCACTGCTTTCACGAAATGGACGGCGTGCGCTTCGTCGAGCTCCAGGACGGCAATATCGGCGTCGAGATTTCCTTTGTTATCCACCTCTCCAAGAAGCGCCGCCGCCACACCGCGCGTAAAGTTGCTGCCGGTCCGGTTGGTAAAGACGCGTAGCCCTTGGCTCTCCAGAAGCTCCACGACCATTTTTGTTGTGGTGGTTTTGCCGTTGGTGCCGCTGACCACCACCACACCCTCGGGTAACTGAGCGAGCGTGCGCTTAATAAAATTCGGATCAATCTTCTCAACGAAAAGGCCAGGTAGGGCCGAGCCGCCGCCGCGCATCTGGGCGATCTTTCGCACTGCTTTTCCGAGCAGGGTGACGTAGGGTTTTGACATGTATCTATTATAGCATCGGCGAGCCTAGGAGATAGTCGATGGTCTTTGATTTCTAAGCTGCGCAGGGTCGTTGTAGCGTAACCAGCCCCGGTGCGCTACAATAGACTTATGTTTATCGTGGGGATCTTTAGCTGGTGGTACGGACAGGGGTGGCGGCAGCGTGTTGTGCGGCTCGGCGAGAGGCTTGGTGGTACGGTCGATTATTTCTCGATCGACCTGCTTCTGCGCACCTTATTCTCGCCATATCGTCAGATTTCGGCAGGGAAAGTACGCGGTCCGCTCGGCGTGCAGATGCGCGCGTTTTTTGATCGGCTGATTTCTCGCTTGATCGGCGCAATGATCCGCCTCACGATGATCGTCGTAGGAGTAGTCGCAATAGTATTTTACGCCGTTATCGGTGCGGCACTGGTGGTGCTGTGGGCACTCGTGCCGCTGCTGCCGGTTCTTGGGGTTGTACTTTTTATATCTGGGTGGGTGCCATGGAGTCTGTAACATTTGATTACGGTAGCTTCCGCGCAAGGAAAGCGCGCATCGGCCAGATGTTCGTTGGGATGCTGGGGCGGCTTTTGCCGATTGCCGCCCTACTTCTTTTGATGGGAGGTGCGGGCCTTTTGGTGATTGGTGTAGCGGCGGGATGGCTTTTCGCTGGCCTTTCGGCAATTCCCTTGATGTTTTCTGAGTGGTACAACAATGACCTCAAACATTTGCCGAGTCCGAAAAATCCAAAAACGATCGATGACATCCTGTCTGCCGACATTTTGGGCCAGTTGCCAAAGAATCCGGCCCCGCGCGATATAGCGATGGCGGTAGGGCGCGTTTCGAGCGGGCAGTTTTTTGGTGCGCGCCTGGGGATCGGCGCGAAGTTTCTGCAGGACATTTCATCGGAAGATCCAAGCGCGACTCCGGCGATATGGCGAGAGGCGCTGAATGTACGCGAGCAGGCCGGGCTTGACCACATCACGGGAAGTGCGCTCGTGGTTGCACTGGTTCGTGCGTTTCCAGATCACGAAGGGCTTTTGGCGCACATGAAACTAAGTGATGAGGATTTGATGCATGGCGTTCGCTGGCAAAAACATATTCGCGATCTTATAACACAACACTCGAAACCACGTCGAACGGGCGGTATTGCACGTGACTGGTCGTTCGGTTACATTCCGCTGCTGACGCGTTTCGGGCAGAATATCAGCGAGCAGATTGCGCGCGGCGGGCTGCTTTCCAGCGACCTTGAAGCGCATGTCCAAGCGCTTGACCAAATGATGAGCACATTTGGCGATGCTGGGCGGCAGAATGTGGCGCTGGTGGGGCCGGCGGGCGTCGGGAAAACGACGATCGTTCATGCTTTTGCCGAGCGGCTGCTCGACGCCAGCGCGAAACTGCCGGAAAGCTTAAAGTTTCGCCAGGTATTTATTCTCGACGCGTCGGCGCTCATTTCGGCGGCGCCTGGTCGCGGCGAACTAGAAAACCTTGTAACGCAGGTGCTGGGCGAGGCGTACAGCGCTAAAAATATCATCATTTGTCTCGATAACGCCGAGCTTTTTTTCGAAGAAGGGGTTGGCTCGGTCGACCTGACAAATCTGCTTTTGCCGATTCTCGATGCGGGCAATCTTCGTATCATCCTGACGATGGACGAACAGCGCTACCTCCAGATCGGTCAACGCAACGCAGGGCTTATCAATGCCCTCAACCGTATAAGCGTGAGCACGGCGAGCAAGGAAGAGACCCTGGCGGTTATGCAAGATCGTCTAATCGTCACGGAATTCCAGCGCAAGGTCACGTATATGTACCAGGCACTTGAAGAGGCGTATCGCTTGAGTGAGCGGTACGTACACGACTTGGTGATGCCGGGACGGGCAGTGAAGCTGATGGAGTCGGCGGCCGGTTACGCAGAGAACGGCCTGGTGACGATGAGTTCCGTGCAAAAAGCGATCGAACAGACGATGGATATAAAAGTCGGCGTGGCAAGCGGGGAAGACGAGCGCGAAACGCTGCTGAATCTTGAAGGCCTGATTCATAAACGCATGATCAACCAGGTGCGCGCAGTCGGCGTCGTGAGCGACGCACTTCGGCGCGCCCGGGCCGGTGTTCGTAATCAGAATCGGCCTATCGGCACGTTCCTTTTTCTTGGGCCGACCGGCGTGGGGAAAACCGAGCTGGCTAAGGCCTTGGCCGACGTGTATTTTGGCGGGGAAAACCGGCTGATTCGCTTGGATATGAACGAGTTTGTCCGTAGTGAAGATGTGTCGCGTCTGATTGCGGACGGTGCCCAGGATCCTTCCAGCCTTACGGCTCAGGCGATGAAGCAGCCGTTCTCGGTGGTGCTGCTTGATGAGATCGAGAAGGCGCATCCGCAAGTGCTCACCACGCTGCTACAGTTGCTCGATGAAGGAATTTTACGAGATGTGAAGAACCGTGAGGTGTCTTTCCGTGACGCGATCATCATCGCCACAAGCAACGCTGGCGCGGACAGGATTCGTGAATACATTGAGCGAGGCTATCAGCTGGAACAGTTCGAGGACCAGTTCGTTGACGAACTTATTAACTCCAACCAATTCAAACCGGAGTTTTTGAACCGTTTCGATGAAATCGTGACATTCCGGCCGCTTGGAAAGGAGGAGCTGTTGCAAGTTGTTGACTTGATTTTGGCTGGCATTAATAAAACCATGGCTCCGCAGAAAATTACCATTAGCGTAGCCGAGGACGCAAAGGCGCTTCTTGTAGAGAAAGGCTATGACCCACGCCTTGGCGCGCGGCCAATGCGCCGCGTTGTGCAGCGCGCAGTTGAAAACACGGTGGCAAAACAGATGCTTTCAGGCGCGGCAACTCCGGGTAGTACGATTGAAATCAGCCGTGAGCAGGTTGAGCAAATTCTGGGCAGCCAGCGAGAAGCAAGTCAAATAGCAGCCGAAACCGCACCTGCTACTATTCCTGCCGATCGAATGTAAACCAACGCAAGTCGTCGTAGGCGACGCCATAGTGTTTCTGGATAATTTCGCGTGCATCGTCAAAAATGACGTTATCCCACTTAAACCCTGTTCGCTCTGCCACGTCTCGTATTTCTTGCTCGGACGCGCCTTCAAATTCAACGTACGTAGGAATATTCGGCCATGTATCGATGTCAATCGTTACGCTGTCGAGTGTAAGCTTGTGGCGACGCTTTTCCTGGCGACGAAACGCCCTCAACCCAATCGCCTCAAGAAGCAGCGTGGCTTTTTCTGCGTCTGCCACGTCAAGTTCAATCTCTTTTGCGCTGTCGATTGCTTGATGTGAGTTTTCTTTGTAAGTGAGCTCCGTTTTGTTTTTATCAGAGCGGAGCCGCACGCGCTTCCCTTGGCTGAGCCACGTTTTTTCGGCGTCGTAAAAGATCACTTCGCTGAGTAGTTGCTCGCCGTGGTCCCGCGCACCGAGCGAAACGAGCCTATTGATGAGTTCAGCTTTGTCGATGTCTAGAAAGCGAGCTTCAGTCTCTGTATTCATAGTGGATTATTTTTCCTGTAGTACCGAAAAAATATTGCCGGCCGGGTCTTTGAACCACGCGATATCCGGCCCCTGGTTTTTTGAGAGGCCTCTGGAAATGCCTTTTTCATCGGTCATGCTCTGGTATTGCTCGAACGTGACGCCTCTGGCTGTTAGCGCATCTACAGCATGGTCGATATCATCTACGGGAAAGTTCAGCACAGTGTAAGTGGCGGGAATATGCGCGTCACCTTTGGGGTATACCAGAATATCTGCCCCCGTTACGATATGCAGCATAAGCATACCGTTTGTCTCGCTCACTTCAAGTCCGAGTGTACTACTATAAAATTCTTTTGCTTTCTCGGTATTGTCTACCGAGAATCCTGAGAACGCCTGTGTATCTTTGAACATAACTACCTCCTAACTTATGTCTCTATTATACAGCTAGGCGTTTGGCATGAGCCGGAATACGACGGTGTCGCGGGTTTTGAAACCCAGTTCGGCATATAAACGGTGGGCCGACTCACGATCGGGCTTTGAGGTAAGGTTTATTGAGCGGGTTTCTTTCGGAGCCGCCTCAAGGATGGCCTGCATAAGGAGCCGACCGATGCCGAGTTTCCGGTAGTCATTTGAAACCACCATGTCCTCTATCCAGCATTTCGTACTGGTAAGTTGACGCACGACAACAAGTTGGGCTATGCCAACGATACGATCCGTCTTCTCGTCGATTGCAACGTGTATAATATTTGCATCGGAATGGACAATATCTGAAAGTTGCTCAAGCGTAAGAGGCTGAAAATCCTGAGTCAGCTGAGGAATTAGTGAACTGATTTGTTCAAGCTTTGTCTGATCGACGCTCAATAGGCGGCTTACTTTGATGGTGGGAAGGTCGTTCACTTTTCCTCCGTTAGTTAGGTCGTTTCCTGGTGACGTTACTCGTAGTTATATATGGAGGCTGTAGATTAGTCAAGCGTGCGCAGCTGAGCGAGTACGTCGGCGAAGTTATTGAATGAGCGATCGGCTTTTTCGATAACTTCCGGTCGCTGGGCGTGCTGTGTAAATGCCCAAAATTCATCCGCCGCACCCATGGCTTTTATTTCGTAGTCGGTATAGCCGTCACCGATGGCAATAATAGGCCGCCGTAGGTTGAGTGCCTCGACCTGTGCCGCTTTGCCGCCTACCCGGCTGACAAGCCGCTCTGTGTCGTAGCCGGTAATGTGATACGTGTCGTTATAGATAAAGCGATTAGCATAGACGTTGCTCGGCGAGAGTCCTAGCGATATGACGATCGGCCGTATGAACTCTTCAAAACCGCCGGAAACGACGTAAATATGATCTTTGTTTTTTGTCAGCCACTCCCGCTGTTCAAGCAGTGACTGCGTAATACGCGTTTCCAGATACACGGTGAGCGCCAGAATATCATCTTTGGTCGCTTGGAAGAGTTGTAGTCGTCGCCGAAGAGATTCATCGAACGTAAGTGTACCCGCCATGCCTCGGGCAGTAATTGTCTCGAGTTCTTCTAATATTTCCTCTCGGTTCGGTGATGTATCAAGCGTGAGACGGGCAAGCTCATCCAAAGATTCGCATCCAACAATGGTGCTGTCAAAGTCAAGTATGTACGAAGTCGTGGCACGTATAATACTGTCAGTATACCATGGAGACGCCCTCTTCCGGGCATCTCCTTCGAGGGAAGAGGGCAGGCAGAGAAACTAGGTAGCGAAATATTCACGAATGAGAGACTTCACCCAGTCGCGGATGCTCTCGGCCGTGTGGAATAGGCCTGGCTTTACAAGGAGCGCGTAGGCCGTGACGATGATTGCATCGCAGCGATGCGGCTCGACGCCCGGGTGAAGAGGGTACGTCGTGACCAGGATCAACCAGCCGAACATCTCATCACTCGCGGGCCTGCCGAGCAAAATCACGGGCTCGTCGCCATGTACGTACTTGTCCATTTGCTACCCCGCTCTGGTTCGTCACGCGTGTGACGTCAGCCACGTTGGCTACTTCTATAACAGAATGCTCCGCAGCAATACTCAAATGTACAGTTAAATAAGCTGTCCTATTGCGAGTCCGATAACAGCGGCAATGATCGCTGCTCCCAAGCCTGCACCCACGTTGGACAGGGTGGCGGCGTAGCGTCGTTTTTCAAGCAGACGCACCGTTTCAAAGCTTGCCGTGCTGAACGTAGTGTAGCCTCCGCAAAAGCCTGCGCCAATAATCGTTGCCGTACTGGAAAATCCTTTGTGCGACAGAAGCACGCCTGTTACGACGCCAAGTGCGAGTGAGCCTGTGACATTAATAATAAAAGTTGCCCACGGAAAATCCTGCGAGAACCTTGCCTTAATGTGTCCGTCGAGCATGAACCTGCATACCGCGCCAAGACTGCCGGCGAATGCCACAAATATCGGTGTCATGCGCCTGCTCCTCGTGCTTTGGAACGCCTCGTTGCAAGCTGAATGCCAAAAGCGCACGCTATGATGCCAAGTACGATGCTCGTGATACCGTAGGCGAGGGCTGTGGCTGTGTCGCCGCCGCGCGCCAATAACGTTACGCCCGTAGCGAGCGAACTGTACGTGGTAAACGAGCCGAGGAATCCCGTGCCGAGTGTGAGCCGCAAGATGCGCCGCCCTCCTTCGTCTTTGCCTTTGCGGAGCAATATTTCGAGCAGTAAACCAAGCAAAAACGCGCCGGTAGTATTAATCAGCATCGTTGCCACCGGCCAATCAGCCTCACCAGCAGGAAGCCACAAACCGACTTCGTAACGGCACAAAGTTCCAAAAAACGCGCCGAGCGCCACAATGGCAATATGCGCCGGATCGTTATGGATCGGCCGGATGATTTTCAGCTGGTCGCTGTCGGGATCAAGCGGCAGTTCTGGGTGGGTGTCGTAAAAGCGGCGTAGCCAAATGAGATTGAAATATTTTATTTTTTCCATGGGCGGATAAGGGATAGAGAGTCGGAAAGGAAGCGGCTGGTATTGTCGTTTATGACTTTATAGTCCGCAAGGTCTTCAATTGCCTTTAGGTTGATACTGTTTTCTTCGGCCTCTGCAGGGCCTTCATATTCTAACCGATCATTGGCCAGGAATTCCTCCAATGTTTCCGAGTTCTGATCGCGGTCATGTACGTTATCGAATCGCTGACTTTCACTTGCATGGATCCATAAAACTAGAGCTCCGCGGTTCTTGAAGGCCTTAATTTCAGGCGGTCTGCGCAATCCACTTATAACAAGCCCACTATATTGGTCTTGTTTTTGTTTATACTTCGCAACTGACCCTTCGGTGATGGGACTCGGACCAAACTTCTTTTTGAACTCATCGCCAATTTTGCTTAGGACTTCACGAGGGATCGGATCTTTGTAGCCACGCTCCCTTGCCGTTTGGCGTAATATATCGCTTGCCGGAATGTGAAGGTATCCGTACTCCGACTCAAGATAGTGCCCCAAATAATCTTTACCGCTCCCCTTTCGACCCGTTATGGCAATGAATTCGGGAAGGCTTTGCGCTGAATGAATCTCCTGGGTTGACATAGCTATAGTGTATCAAACCAATGAAGCATGGTCGATCTAAGCTTATCCTCATGGATAGCGGCTAGTGAGTTTCTCTCGGTTTATCTCAAGGAAGGGGCGCTTAGAACGAACAACCCTCTCTCTTTGCAATTGTCTCATCTGGATACTGACGCTTTCTCTGGTGAGTCCGGCCATGTCAGCAATAAACTGATGGGTGATGGGAAATTCAATGCGCTGCCAGCCCCGTCGTTCGGGTTCGCTGTAGTAGACATGGAGGAACTTCAGGATTGATACAACCTTATCTTTTGCCTCTGTTTTGTTCATGCTATCCAGTCTTACTAAAAGTTCGTGCGTTTCCGTGGCAAGCCAGTTGATGATGTATGCGTTCAAATCCGGCCGGCGCTCCATTTGCTCGTGGAGTTCTCGGGTGGCGAAAACAGAGACGGTTGCGGTGGTGAGCGGAGCGTAGTACCAGCTTATGGATCGCGGCGAGTCAAAGAGACAGGTAAGGGGAAGGATCGCCGGCGCTTTTATTAATTGGAGAATCTTTTCCTGGCCCTTCTCATCGATATCGTAGACTTTTACGATGCCTGAGGTGAGAACGTACAGATCGGTCGCCTTGTCACCCGCATAAAGGATGATTTGTCCGGCATCATAGCGTTTTTCCCGTGCGCCTTCGAGCAGATGTTTTAGCGGAGTAAGTGTAGCTTTCATACTATTATTGTAATGTTTTTTAGATTTTTATGCTTGCGCGCGGCGCGCTTTACCTCTTAGGCCGTTGGGCCGTAGTGAGATTTCGTACGGAGATTTCGTAATACAGTTCACGGCAAGCATAGCCGGAGGGCGCTATAGTTATAAATGCAAACATAAGGTAAAGGAGGATGTATGGCAAACTCAACCAACAACACCAACGACAACCGCGGTTTTGCAGCGATGGATAAGAGCAAGGTGTCGAAAATCGCGAAGAAGGGTGCTGCCGCAAGCACGGGTAAATTTGGCGACGAAAACGGCGCTGATCCTCACAAAGCGGGCGAAGCGGGCGCAAAAGCCCAGCCAACCGAAGCAAAGCGCGAGGGTGGTAGGAACAGTCATCAGAACAGCTAATATGTAGCTGGCTGGCCATAAACGCAAACAGACATGAGGTGGCAAGCGCGTCGGGGTTCCGGCGCGCTTGTTCAGCCCGTCGTATTAATAGGGAGGTACTATGGTAGAAAAAACGCACGGTGAGTTTTCAGAAGAAAGCGTACGAGTGATGATGGGTGACGTTCTTGCTCGGCTTCCCCGCGATACCCAGTTGGCGATGGAGCCGAAGGTTGCTACAGACAATGGCTCGGTGGATTATCACATCGATAGCATCATGAAGGCCGGCGGAGGCCTTTGGAATGAAACGATAGCAAAAGATTATCTCCAAAATCTGGCATCGCAGGTAGGCGACGAAAAGGAAGCTCCGGCTAAGCCGTAGGGTAAGCGCCTGTAGCGCTGTTGGTATGAGTTTAATGGCATGGCGCCTAATCGGTCTATAATAGAATATATGAACCCACAAGAACTACGCTCTACGTTTCAAGGCAAAGTTGTTTTACCAGGTGACGCCGATTACGACGAGGCGCGCCAGGTTTTTTATGGTGGCATTGACAAAAAACCGGCAGCCATTATCAAGGTGGCGGGTGCGGATGATGTGCGCCGGGCCGTGCTGCTTGCCAGAGATCGGGGTCTCGAGCTGGCTGTCAGGAGCGGTGGTCACAGCGTGGCCGGATATAGCTCATCGGACGGTGGAATTGTTATTGATCTTCGTGATATGCGCGCGATTGACATTGATTCTGAAAATAAGACAGCCTGGGCAGAGACGGGTCTTACGGCGGGCGAACTGACGAACGAGCTCGATAAACACGATTTTGT
>CAMLDM010000021.1 GCA_946479025.1 uncultured Candidatus Saccharibacteria bacterium
CCAACGGTGAATACGTCGCTTGCGGTGTTTTGCAGTTGCATCAGGTTGCCGGTGCCGGTTTTGTTGATGAAGATGCTGCTGGTGTTGCTGCTAGCATCCGTCTGAACTCCCTGGGCCAGTTGCACGAACTGGTCGGCCGTTTTACCTTCGAGCTGGCCGGAGTTGATGGCGTATGGCGTAGCGGTCAGGCGTTTCATCGGCAGCATTTCGCCGTCGTCGCTACATGGCGACGTGCCGAATGAGGTACAGCTGCTTGAGCTGCCGGCGACGTTCATGGAAAGGAACAGTGTGCCTTGGTTCCAGTCGACGCTCGTGCCAAACGGATTAATCGAGCCGAGGCTCACCGAGAAGAAACCATTCTTCACGTCAACGCCGTCGGTACCTCCGTTATTGATGTACGTTTCGGTCCACTTGAGCGATCCGCCTGGGTCGCCTGCGGCCGTGCCTGTGCCATCCTGGTACAGCTTGAACTGGATGTTGTAGTGACCATCAGGAACAACGGCGCCCGTGCTAGTGAGTAGGCGGCCATTGAAACTGATCGTCTTATTCGTGCTTGGCGTTGCCAAGGCGGCATGGGCGAAAATAATCGTTGTAGTTATAGCAACGACCATTGACGCTAGCACTGCAAGCTGCAGCACGTGACGACGTTTAAAACTAGTGGGGAGGTGGCACCACATATTCATATTTTTGTTTCTATATCTGTTTTTTGATGTAGAAATGTTTGTTTGCCAGTGACGTGTGGTGCCATCAAAAGCTAAGGCAATTCTACCACAAGCGTAATGAAACTGACAAGATATTAGGACAATAAAAACCGGAGGCTATGACGGTGATTTTTTTGAATAAAATGGTCTGGAGCACATTCCAGTTATGGTATAATGAGCGCAAGCTCACAAGGGGGAGCCGGGAGATAAACAAACAGTGAAGCTACCGAGAATTGTCTTTGGCTTGGCGGTTACCGTTGCTATGGTCGCAGCGGCCTGTTTGCCGGTGTCCGCGGTAAAGTACGGCGGCGGAAGTGCTCAGGGGTACGCCGCCGACACCCGGCTCGACACGGGGACGATCGTACAGCTTACCGGCAAGGATTCAAACAAGGTGATGCCCTCGAGTCAGGAGCAGCTGCAAAATATGTTCGGCGTGACAGTCGATCGTAACCAGTTGCCGGTAACAGTGTCGCAAGGACTCAAAAACGAAGTATTCGTGGCGGTTTCAGGCACATATAACGTGCTGGTCAGTACGCAGGGCGGCGAGATTGATGCTGGAGATTATGTAACGCTTTCGTCGATTGACGGCATTGCCATGAAGGCCGGTACCGAGGAAAAAACGGTGTTTGGCCGGGCTGCCGAACCGTTTGATGGCAAAGGCGTGACGCTCAGCACGGCAACGCTCAAAGACAGCTCCGGCAAAACGAACAAATCAGTTGCGATCGGCTCGATTCCGGTCACCATCGACATCCGGCACAACCCCAATAAAAAAACCACGAAGGCAGATTTGCCACCGTTTTTGGAGCGAGTGGGTCTTGCTATTGCGGAAAAACCAGTCAGTCCGATCCGTATTTATCTGAGTATTGCCATCATGTCCATCTGTGTCATTGCGGCCATCGCCATCGTGTACGCCGGTGTCCGCAGCGGCGTGATCTCGATCGGCCGTAACCCGATGTCGAAAAAGTCGATTTTCCGCGCACTTATTGAAACGATTCTCACTAGCCTGTTGATTTTAATAATCGGCCTGTTTGCGGTATATTTACTATTGAAGCTATAGGCAGATAGGGCGGGGCAATCGGCGTGGGATTATTTCATCACAAACAACAATTACAAAACACATCATCGGATGACGATACTTCTGACGGGATTCCCGCGACCGAGAAGCATTTTTTTGATGAATATTTTCGCGAGGAGCTGCGTAACCACGGCCGCTGGTATTTTGAGCAGGTCATCAATGAAAACGGCGATCTTTTCAAGCAGGATCTCGAAGCGACCGTGGAGCAGGTCAACGCCGGGCTTGAAGAGCATGTTACCAAGCGGCTCGACGATGCCGTAGAGCAAGTCGACACATATCTGAAAGAACACGTTACCAAGCGCCTGAACGAGCAATTTGCCGAGTACGACAAAACGATAAAAGACGCGCAGGATGCGGCGCTTGAAACCATGACGACTAGCGCGCAGGATTTGAAAGAGCAGCACAAACAACTCAGCAAAACGCTGCAAGAAAACGTAGCGGATCAGAACGCGATCCTTCACGACGCATTCGAGCAAAACAAATCGCACATTACGGCGATGAACGATGCGCAGGAGGCGGCGCTGCAAACGCTGAAACATAGCGTGCAGAGCCTGCAGGAACAATACCAGGAACTCAGCACGACGTTACAAAAAAGCATTGCCGACCAGCAGGAAATGATGGTCAAGACGTTTGAGAATAACATGGCGCAGGTGGTCGAGCATTACATATTAGGTGCTTTGGGCGAGCAGTTTGATTTGAAGTCGCAGCTTCCGTCGATCATCAAGCAGCTCGAAGACAACAAGCAGGCGATTGCGGATGATATGAAACTATGAATGAGCCTGAAGTCAAAGAAAAAACCTACACCGATTTTGTATTGCCGCCGAGCGTCATAAGCAAGCTTGATGTCTCGCGCCTGCTAAGTGAAGCCGAGCGGGTCGACAATGAACTGACGACAGCTTCGGTTCGTGCGGAAGCGGGAGGAGGCGAGCAGCCTACACCAAGGATGTCCGGGCCGCTGGCTGACTTTTTGGGGCAGAACCAGCTTGGCTTTAGCAGTAATCAAGAGCGTAGCGAACTGATAAAACAACTGCGCCTTCTTAAAGATAACGTGCCGGTTATTCACATGACGTTCGCCACGGAAGCGGACGGTGAAAGTCTGCAGCAACTGGCCGGCTGGTTGCGCGGATCGGTGCATCCGCAGGCGGTCATTGCGGCGGGTGTGCAGCCGGCGCTGGTAGCGGGCGTGTATCTCAGGACGCCTAATCACGTGCACGATTTCAGTTTGCGTACGGCGCTTAAGGGTGGCCGCGGACTGCTAGTAAAGGATCTGGAGGCGCTTCATGGAGAAAGCTAGAGTGTTCCAGTCGTTGGTTGATAAGGGCAATCCTGTCGGTGAAGTCATCGGCATCGACTCGTTCATGGTGCAGGTAAAAGGCCTGCAGCCGACCAACGTGCATGCGACAGTTCGGTTTGAAGATGACACCCGCGGATATGTCCACCAAGTTTTGGAAGACCACGTGGTGATCATGAAGCTTGATCCTTCGGCGCTGCATATCGGCGTGGTGTGTGTTATCGAGGGGCGCGACATTATGGTGCCGGTGGGCAAGAATTTCATCGGCCGTGTCATCAATATATTCGGCGAGCCGATCGATGGCAAAGGCGCGATTACGGCCGACCAAGAATGGGACGTTTTTCACCCGGCGCCGATGCTGTACGAGCGCGAGCTGCTCGACAAGCCGGTTGAAACGGGCGTGACAATCCTCGATCTTGAGTACAGCTTGGCGCGTGGCCAGCGCATGGCGATGCTCGGAGACAGCAAGGTTGGCAAAACGGCGCTTGCGGCGCAGGTGGCGATTAACCAGAAAAACACCGATATCACCGTTATTTACGTACTGATTGCCAAGCGTCAGCATGACGTGGCGGAATTGGTGAGCAACCTCGAGAAAAACGACGCGCTTAAAAAAGCCATCGTTGTTGTTACCAACTCATTCGAGTCGCTGATCCTCACTTACTTGGCGCCATATGTTGGTGCCGCGCACGGCGAATATTTCTGGCACCAGTGCAACATGGACACGCTGATGATTTACGATGACCTGACGGCGCACGCCCAAGCGTACCGCGAAATTTCGCTGATCGCCGGCGTTTCTCCGGGCCGTGACTCGTACCCGGGCGACATGTTCTACACGCACTCGAGTTTGCTTGAGCGCGGCGGCAAAACAGAGTCAAACCACGCCAGCCAAACGCTGCTTCCAATCGTCTACGCGCCGGGCGGCGACATTACTGCATATCTACCGACCAACATTATGTCTATTACCGATGGTCAGTGGATTCTCGATGCTCAGATTTTCAAAGATACCATGCGTCCGGCGGTCAGTACGGGACTATCCGTGACGCGCGTTGGTGGCGTTGGTCAGAACAAGCGCCAAAAAGGACTTGCCGACCAACTAAACCGCACGCTTTCCGGCTATCGGACGGCCGAAGAATACGCGCACTTCGGTACCGAGCTTAGCCCGCAGGCGCAGGCTGATTACGACAAAGGTAAGGTGCTTTTCAAGCTCATGAACCAGGCGATCGGCGAGATTTACAGCTTTGCCGAGCAACAGTTTTTGATGAGTATCGTACTTGGCAGCAGTCCTGAAGAAATCATCAACGTTGAGAAACTGAAAGAAAAAGTGCACGAGTACGCGTCGCAGCTGGAAGAAGACAAAGACATGAACGGCAACTTCGATGAACTCGCCGCGGCGCTCAAGGCCGAAGTAATGACGATCGACGAAGTAAAGAAAGCGGCCATAGAAAAGGCGGCCAAGATCGAGGCCGAGAAGAAGCGCCAGGCTGATGAGGCTGCCGCTGCGGCTG
This sequence comes from uncultured Candidatus Saccharibacteria bacterium, assembly GCA_946479025.1. The sequence continues at coordinate 4,573 of CAMLDM010000021.1, forward strand.
GCGGAGATGCTCCTGCTGCGGATGCTAAGCCGGCGGAAGGCAAAAAAGACGAACCTGCAAAAGAGGAGAAAAAATAATGCGAAGACCTCTGGAAATCAAAGCAGAAGAAGCCTCGGTCCGTTCTGTCGTGAGCCTTACCTCGGCGCTCGAAAGTCTCTCCAGCATGCAAATCGCCAAGACAAAGAACAAGGTACTGATCAGTAACCAGTTTTTCGATGAGGTCTGGACTATCTACAAGCAGATTCGCGTCGACGTGTTCTTCAACTTCGGGCGTGCCATCGAGGAAAAGCCGATCAATAAAGAGCTGCTCATTCTCATCACCGCAAAGGGTGGTCTGAGCGGTGACATCGACCAGCGGCTTATCCGTAAAGTGGTCGAGCGCTACGACGAAACGAAAAACGACGTACTGGTGATCGGGCATCACGGCGCGCTCAAGCTCAAACAATCTCACATAGATTACACGTACTATTTCGATCTGCCCGAGCACGACTACATTAACGTTGATCCGCTGATGGACATCGTGAAAAAATACACGCGCAGCAGGATATTCTATCAGGATTACATCTCGCTCTCCCAGCAGGAAATCAAAGATGTCGATCTTAGCGAAGTGGTTTCCAGCAAAGGTCGTGTTGCCGATATGTCGACGGTGAGTAAGGACTTGGTGACCGAAAAAACATATATTTTTGAGCCAAGCTCATATGCCGTGGCGGCGTATCTGGAAAATTCCATTCTCCGCCTCACGATCTCGCAGTTCATTTACGACAGCCGCTTGGCGCAGGTTGCCAGCCGGTTCAAAGCTATGTCGGCTGCAAAAGAACGATCTGTCGATAATGCCAACCAGCTGCATACTGAATACAACCGAGCCAAACGCAGCCAGGTCGACACACGCCTGAAAGAATCGCTGGCTGGTCTTAAGAAAATTCGCGCGGGAGGGGCAGAGTAATGAACGAACAAAGCGCTTACAAAAAAGGCGTCGTCCGTGCATTGAAGGGGCTGGTTATCAAGGTCCAGTTCGATGAAGGTATGCCGGATCTTAACGAAATGTTATATGTGGACAATGAAAAAAAGTCGCCACTGCTGGTGAGCAGTTTGAGCCACGGCGACATAGCGGTGTGTCTGAACATCGGCGGTGATTACAGTATCCAAAAAGGCGATATGGTAACACGCAGCGGCAAAAGCCTGGAGATTCCGGTCGGCGAGGAGATGATCGGCCGCGTCTGGGATGCCATGGCCCGCCCGATTGACGGCAAGCCGCAGCTGAGCGACGAGGTACTAGCCAAGATGCCAAAGCGTGCCATATTCGCCCCGGCGTACCAAGAAACAAGCCTCGTAAACCGCGCCGACGACGTCCTGGAAACCGGCCTCAAAGTACTCGATTTCTTCACGCCGTTCGTTAAAGGCCGCAAGATCGGCATCGTCGGTGGTGCCGGTGTGGGCAAAACAGTGCTTACTATGGAAATCATCAATAATGTTGCGGAAGGTTCCGGTGCGATCAGTATGTTCGCCGGTATTGGTGAGCGCATTCGCGAGGGTCACGAGCTGTATAAAACTTTGGGCGACAACGACCTGCTGAAAACCACGGCCATGTTCTTCGGCCAGATGAACGAAAACCCGGTGCAGCGTTCGCTCATCGGCTTGGCGGCCATTACGCTGGCCGAGTACTTCCGCGACGACCAAAAAAAGGACGTGCTCCTGTTTGCCGACAACATGTACCGCTATATCCAGGCCAAAAACGAGGTCTCGACCATCATCGATCAGACGCCGGCCGAAGGTGGTTACCAGCCAACGGTGTTTAGTGACGTTAAGACGTTCCAGGACCGCCTGGCTACCAATGAGAATGGCTCAATCACCGCACTCCAGACCATTTACGTGCCGGCCGACGACCTTTCTGACCCGGCAGTGCAGATGATCCAGCACGAGCTCGACAGTACCATCGTGCTCTCGCGTGCCGTGGCGGCGCAGGGTATTCGCCCGGCGGTGGATATTCTGGCCAGCAAATCCAGCCTGCTTACGCCCGAGGTTGTGGGCGAGCGGCATTACGACCTGGCGACGCGGGCGACGGCCATCCTGCAAAAGTACGAGTCGCTCAAGGGCATCATCGCCATTATTGGTGAGTCGGAGCTTTCGGTCGAGGACCGCGACGATTACAACAAAGCGAAGCAGCTGATCGAATTCTTCAAGCAGCGCTTCAACGTGATGGAAAAAGTAACCGGGGTGCCAGGCGAGCACATGACCCGCGAACAGACGCTCGACGGCGTGGAAGAAATCATCGGCAAAAGCGAAACTACCAATGCCGATGTAGAAAAATACGCCGAGAAAAATCCGGTGACGGCCGCCGCAAATGACGAGTCGGCCGACGATAGGTACAGGCGATCCCAAGGAGGCAAGTAGTGGCGGACGAAGCGGCAAAACCAGAAGCGGCTGAAGCTGAAAAACCAGCTGCCGCGCCTGACGGCAAGCCGGTCATGGCGGTGAAAGTCTACGCACCATTCAAGGTATATTTTGAGGGCGAGGCGCATAGTGTCAGCGCCGTCAACGACGTTGGACCATTCGACATCCTGCCGCGCCACCATAACTTTCTATGCATGTTGGTTCCCTGCACCTTGGCCATTCATACGGCTACCGGCGAACGCAAAACGATAAAAATTCACCGCGCACTCATGCATGTAAAAGCTGACCGCGTCGTCGTATTCGTCGACGTTTAACCAGCTACAAAGTAATCAAAGGCGAACGACCGGTTAGCCGTCGGCGGATTGTTAGTACACAAACTGAAGCTGCTGGTATCGCGGTCAACATAGTAATTCATTGAGCCTGCCGCAGAGCCGACAGGACTAACAATGACGCGCGGCGTCTTAGGGAATGGCTGCCGGAAACTAACCTTTACGATACATCCCGCGCCAGACGGATGGTTGCCGGAACTGAGGTTTATTGATCCTGAAGTGTCCGATCCGTTAACCGATGCCGAACCGCCACTGCCAAGAATACCGGCTCCAATGAACGAACGTCCTGGCGGCGTGCCGGTAAAGCTGAGGTGGTTGGGAAGCTGCAATGTGCCGCTGCCACTCAAAATCAGCTTAGTGACGGTAAGTTGTGAGGCGGTGACGGCGCCATTTAGCGTCGTTGTGCCGGCAACGCTCAGGTCTTGCAAGGTGGTATTTCCTTGGACGGCGGTGTCCGTGGCAACCTGCAAGTTGTTGATTTGAGTTTTGCCAAGGTTCGACTCGCCTGAAATGGTCAGGCTTGGCCCCTGGATGCTGCCGCCGGTCTGGAAATCACCCGCCACGTTCAGGTTGCCGCGCATGAGCGTGTGTCCCGCGATAATGGCGTTGCCCTGAATAGTAAGCGTCTGCGAGGTGTTGCCCACCGACGCGTCGGTATTGGCGAGCTGTTTTAGGGATTCTGCGGTCAGTTTTTGGCTTGAGACATTTGAAGCCGGCGTCCCTTTTGTGGTGTTGAGGTAATTGACTACCGAGTAAACGCCACCGATCGCAACTAGCAACCCAAAGCCAAGAAAGTACACGTTTACCTTATGGAAGAATCTCTTGACAGGCGACATCTTCTTTTTGGCGGACAGCTCATCAGCCGGGATATCTTCGGTACGCGTGGTCTGTTCCTGTTCAAGATCGTCAGGGGTACGACTCAGCGCATCGGCCGGCGCCTGCTGCTCATCTTTCGGTGCCTGTCCGTCGTTTGTTTCAGAGGTGTTCTTGTCAGAATCCATAATGTTGTGTTTTTTCGGTTATGTTTACGTCTAGCTTACTACACTTGTGCGGGCTGCGCCAGTTGTGTTTTGGCGTGCCATAGATAATAATAAGCATAAAGCTTATGCGAGAACGAAGCCTGTGGAGATACATAAAACCAGTATTGCTAGCGGTAGCAATTGTTTGCTGCGCGGCACCGGCGGCACTGGCCGAAACGTCCAGCTCGAGCCACTACCAGGTGACCGAAACCGAGTTTGGTGCTACCTCAACGACGCAAAGCTGCTCGGCCGCGTATTGTGCCAGGGCGTCGATCGGCGACATGACGGAAGGCGGCAAAAGCAAAAGCACCGGCAGTACGGCGCAGTTCGGCACGGTGACGGACAGCGAGCCGCTTCTAGAAGTGATCGTGGATCCGGGCGATTCGAACCTCGGCGTACTTAGCGCTGAAAGCACGGCGTATAAAACAACAAGTATCCGGATTCGTAGTTATCTAAGCAGCGGTTACACGCTGCAGATCGTGGGCAATCCGCCAAAGTACGGCGGTCATACGCTTAATGCGCCAAGTACGCCAACATCGGCGCTGCCAGGCACCGAACAGTTCGGCATAAATGCCGTTGCCAACACCACGCCGAACGTTGGCGCGGACCCACTTCAGGTTCCATCTAGCCAAACAAGTTTTGGTGTTGTGGGCGATGATTACAAAACGCCAAACAAGTTCAAATACGTCAGCGGGGACGAAGTCGCGCGCAGCGACAGCGAATCCGGGGAGACCAATTACACCATCAGCATGATCGTAAACGTGGCCAACAATACGCCGGCCGGCCACTACTCGGGTGATTTTTCGGCGGTAGTTGTACCGGTGTATTAGTTCAGTATCTTGTGTGCCAGTTCTATAGCTTTATCGAGGGTGTTTGCCTGGGGCGCTGCGCCAACGCCGTAGCTTAATAAGATCCACTTGTGGCCGTCGAGGATATTAAGCTGGCCGTTCTTGTGGTTGAAGTACGCGCTCTCGCCCAGATTCTTTACGGTTTCTACACCTTCACTTGGCTTGCTCTTTGCGAATTCGGTTTTGTTCTGCTCGGTACCTTTATCGTTGATGCCGGAGCGGACGGCAATGGCCGCAACCATCATTTTATTTTGGTCGGGGTTTCTGTCCGTGTAACTGCACTTGCTGGTCGCAACGTCACCAGAAATGGTAGGTTCGTTTTTATCAGTACTAATTACCTTGTTACCTAACAGATCTTCGGCCTTGGCAGGCGTGAGCATATCGCAGGCTTTTGCCGGCTGATAAACAATTTTCAGCCCGTCGCTATACACAAAAAATACAATAGCCGCAACAATAGCCGCGCAGCCCAAGAGGACGGCCGTGCCAATAATAAGTTCTTTTTTATACGTCGTGGTGTAATTTTTCGCGGCTTCAAAATAATGATTCATGATTGCCTATAGTATAACAGCGCCTGCGTAGCAGCCAAAACTTACAAAATTATGAAAAATAAAAAAATGTTGTGGATAACTCATTGCACTATGTATGGCGCTCATGGTAAAATTCGCGTGTACCCCCTACTGCAGGGATAAAATTATTAAAACAAAAAAGGAGATATACAAAAATGTATACACTCAAATCAATTGCTCGGCGTGGGACGCCGCTCGCTGCTGTGATTGCCATAGTAGCGGCAGCGATTCTCCCGGCGTCGGCGGCGTTCGCGGATGCGTTGAACCCGCTGACCGAGCGTAGCTTGACGCTTTCGAGCTCGTCACCAGGCTGGAGCTTTAAGGACGGTTCGGGAAACGCTACCTATGCAGCACCAAACAGTGGTGCTAACGGTAAGCAAACAGGTGAGACATTTAGTTTTAAGGTAAGTACCGACAGTACGACTAGTCCTGCTCTTAAGGCGTTTACCTTCCAGTACTGTACAACCTCTGCTGGTGAATGTATAGCGCCGGGTAACGGTACAGGAGCTAACCAGGCTAACTTGAAAGTCGTTGCAGCTACTCCGACAGAAGTTTCATCTACAACCTGGGACATTATTAAGCCAGTTGCTGATGGCGGTACCGGCCGACCTGAAGTTCAGGGTAGTATATATAACGGTCTGCCAAAGATGGATAACAGTGAAGGTAACTTCGTAGTGCTTATGGGTGGCGCATACAGTGCTGGTTGGAGTATGGCAGCCAGTAACGTAGAAGATAGCACGGGCACGGGTGAGAATAACTACATTACCCTTACGAACAGTACAGGTATAAACCCGGCTGCGGGTACACCAATTAAAGTAATCTTCTTTGGTACCAACACTAATTACATCACTAACCCGGGGGCTGGAGCATTCTTCGTAAAGATTAATGATTACAGCGACACAGCTGCGACAACGGTTGTGGATGGTGGTGTTACCGTGGCAAACGTCATGAATCAATCGATCGAGATCCAAACGAAGGTGCTTGAAACCATGGATTTCTCAGTTGGAACGGTTGATCCTTTCACCTTGGATGCAACTCAGCTACAGGCATCTTCGCTTGCTAAAAGCGTACACGCTCCATGTGACCGCATATTAACAGGTATGACTCCGGCCAGCGCAGTCAATGTGCTACAGATGGGTAACGAATCGGGCGAAAACTCTCTAGAGACCGATAAGACCTATAGCACACACTCATACTGGCGTCTAAGTTCCAACTCTAGCGCCGGTGCAACGGTTTACTACTCAGGGGTAACTCTCAGTAACACAGTGGGCGACCAGATTAAAGCCATCGGTAAGACGGCTGCCGCTCCTGACCCAGGTAGTGAACAGTTTGGCTTGGCTTTAGATAATGCAACAACTGGTAACTTTGATGTAAACTACAACACTGAAAGGGTGGTAGATCCGGGTCCTCCAGAGGTCAAGTACTTGTACGAGAATGGTGCCGATAACGCAGCCAACGGACTAACTGACCCTGCGAACGCGGACATTGATGCCAGCACGACGACCGACGTAGGCGGTAACGGAAGTTACCACCATCCACAGCTGTATCCGCTAGCTGCTCGTGCAGACTATGATGGAGGTGACGGACACGTTAACCTTAACTACGCAGGCGGCACCAATACACGCGATACAACGTTTGCGTTCAATACAGACTCGAATACGATTCCAGAACCTATTGCTGACGAATCAAACCAAGTCGTTGACTGTGTAACTGGTAAGATGCGCTACATTGCGAACATTGCAGCAACTACACCAGCCGGTATCTACACAACCAAAATTAACTACATTGCAGCTCCTCAGTACTAGACTGAACGCAAAAAAGTAGTAAACCTAAACCGACCCGCATAGGGTCGGTTTTTCTCTTACTACATTACTACGCATAATTCCGATAGTTTAGTACAATAACAGGTATGCAGCATTGGTTGGTTCGACTTCATACGTTTATCTTCGCTTGGCGACACATGTGGTCGGAAGAGGCTATGGCTTTGCTGCTGGTATTGTTTGTATTTATAGCACCGGCTTCAGCCGCCATGCGTTTTCAAGAGCGTGGCCTGTATATGAATAGCAGCACTCCAGGTGCGACTACATTTTACACCGTGTCGTTTCGTTATATGAGCCCACAAATAGTCGGGTCGGTTGACATGCTGTTTTGTAATAGTCCTATCCCGTATGATCCCTGTGTAAAGCCAACAGGGCTCGACGTTTCAAACGCTGTGCTTAATAGTCAATCGGGCGAGACTGGATATTCAATTTTATCTAAATCTGCAAATCATATCATTCTTACGCGCACACCAACGGTAATTACGGGCGGTGGCGGATCATCGTATAAGTTTGATAATATTAAAAATCCGACCGACCCCAGCCAAGCGTTCTCGATTCGCTTGCGGAGCCACGCCTCAACCGATGCAACCGGACCACAAATCGACTTCGGTTCGGTAAGGGGACAGGTGACAAACAGCATTGTAATTCAGACACAGGTACCGCCTATGCTGATATTTTGCGCCGCCGCACAAGTCACTGAGGGGTGCACGGGTACTGATGACACTAATTACAGCGACATGGGCCAGCTTAGCTCGAAATCTACATTAACCGCACAGTCGCAAATGGCGGTCGGTACCAACGCCAGTGGCGGCTTTGCGATCACGGCAAACGGCACACCGCTAAGTGCTGGTACGAGCGTTATTGATTCTCCGTCAACGCCGACGAAAAGCACGCCGGGCACTAACCAGTTTGGTATTAACTTGGTTGCAAATAATGCCCCTACTGTGGGTGAGGATCCAGAGGGAACATGGGCAAACGCGGTTCCATCGCCGGATTATGGCGTGCCAAATAAATACAAATATGTGCCAGGTGATGTGGTTGCTTACTCGCCAAACGTCAGTCTTATGAAAAAATTTACAGTCAGCTACATCGTAAACTCGGATGAAAATCTGCGTGCTGGTGTATATACTACAACGATCAACTACATAGCCAGTGGACGCTTTTAGTGGTACAATACTGCTAATACTTAAACAAAGTAAAACGTGAGGGAATATAGAACAATGAAACGCCTTAAGAGCATTGTTATGGCCGCTTTTGCGGTTTTGATTGTTGCAGCAAATACAATGCCTATGCAGCCAGCTTCAGCAGTATCGTCTGCGGCACTTAGCATCACGCCGAAAAAGAACTATATCATCGAGCCAGGCAAATCTGTCAAAGACACGCTGATTATCCGTAACCTTGACAATAAAGTACCTCTTGAACTTACGTTGCGGGTAGTTGACTTTACATTTACGGATGACGGCGGTACGCCAAAGCTGATGTTGGATCCGAATGCGCCGCAGACAACGTGGTCACTAAAACCTTTTATGACTGTTCCTAAAGATGTGACGGTTGCTCCGGGCGCTACTAAAACTGTCAAGATGAATATTGCCATTCCCGCAGGTCATGGTGCGGGTAGCTACTATAGCGCCATTGTTTACTCATCCGGCTCCGGTGAGGGTGGTAACGTCGGACTGAGCGCATCGGGCGTTACGCTGGCATTCGTTACGATTCCTGGTAAAGTGCATGAAGACCTTCAGCTACAGAAGTTCGGTGCCTACAAGCCGCCTGCACAGGGGGGGCAGCCTGGAAGCTTCATGTATATTACGACAGATATGCCGAAGATGATTGCATACAACCTAAAGAACAACGGTAACGTTACCGAAGCTCCTGTCGGCAGTATCAAACTAAAAGGCATGTTCGGCAAAGAATATACCATTAACAATGTTAATCCGAACAGTTCACTCGCTCTTATCGGCCAAGCACGAACGTTTACGAGCTGTATCAAGCAAAAGACCGAAAACGTTGACCTGGGGGGTTCGAAGTCGAAGTCGGTGGTGTGTGACACGCCGAATCTGTGGCCGGGCATGTACACTGCCACACTAGACATTTTCTACGGACAAAACGGCAACAATACCCAGGAGCTTATCAAAACCGCGACATTCTGGTACCTGCCATGGTGGTTCATCCTCGCTTTCTTGGTTGTTCTCCTGATTGTCTCGTACTATGTATGGCGCATCGTCCGCATAGTAAAGCGCATGAAGAACGGCGGTGTTAAGCTCAACCGACCTTCCGGCCGAAAATAATCGCCCTCTTTTGTAAGCGTCAAAGACACGCTACAATAGGCATAAGCATGATACACAAGATTCGTTTTAGCGCGCGGTGGGCACTTCCGGTGATGACTGGGATGTGCCTGCTGGCGCTAATTACGTATGTGCGGCCAGCGCAGGCGATCACGCAGATCCCGACCCCTCCGCCGCAACCGGGTTCGTTCGGTCTGGAGGCGACCAAGCCCAAAGATCCGCCAAAGCAAGGCGCGAGGATTACCACGCCTGGTAACGGTGCGTCATTTTCTACGTCGCCAAT
>CAMLDM010000022.1 GCA_946479025.1 uncultured Candidatus Saccharibacteria bacterium
TGGTGATCTCACCGGGAATCGAACCCGGATTGCCAGGATGAAAACCTGGTGTCCTAACCGTTAGACGATGAGACCAAATTCTGAGTGAAGCATGCCAAAAATCAGCTTGCTTATTTTTGACTGATTCCGAAAAATTTGAGACTCATATCGAAGATATGAGACTGTGTATGCTGCCCGAGCCACGGGTTAGCGCTAGTTATTGTAACAGATTAGCTACAAAATAAAAAGCCCCTAAAGGGCGAATCGGCCGCCGGGCAGGTGCGAACACTACGCACTTGCCCGGCGTCTTCAGCAGAAAACTACGACACGGTGCCTGCGGCCATGATCTCCCGCATGATCACGCGGGGAGGCTTCGGGATGACACCACCGAACTTTCTGTAGTCGCTCCGGCCGCGAGGATCTGGTATTACCCGCCTCGCAGACTTGTCGTAGAGGCTCATCGCCCCCGGGGCGATACACCAGTCGCCGGACTGATACCACACGTACTGCCGCTTGTCGTCCCGCAGTTCAACGAGCTTCTGTACGAGGAGATCGTAGATGATGCGGTCCACAACCTCCGTGGGCGTTCCCTTCAGGTACATGCCGTAGCCGTCGGGAAGCCGGTCGACCGGGAAGATCGCCGCGCGCGCCTCATCCGACATCTTTCCCAGGATGTGCTTTGCCAGGCTTCCGACCTGTCCGTCACATCCTGAGATGCAGTTGCGCGTCTTCGCGCTTGCAAATGTACGGACAATCCGCCACCAGGCACCTTCCAGTGCCTCGGGTAGCCGGTCCTCGCCGACCAGCGCCTCAAGGATGCTGCGAGGCAACTGGGCGGCCGGGCCACCGTAGCGACGCGGTCGCGACATCTTTCTAGCTTTCGCCATGTTGTGTCTTTCTGCTAGTAGGTACGCGCGAGTGGAATGCAGCCTTTCTTTGATCGTCTGTCTCGACACTTGTTGCGATGGCATTATTTAATAATTATTCCATGTAAACTTCAAGATGTTATGTCAATAATATGTTGTAAATTACTTTTTACACTCCATATACACATATAAGTGATTGACTTTATTGCTAACTTATGGTAGAATAATACTGTCATTGATAGACCGCCTATAAAGCACCGCTATCAGATATGGGAACGTTAATAATCAGGCTATAACTTACTGTATTTTGGCTTCAAGTGCAGCCATAAGGATATGAATTTCTTATCTTTGTGGCTGCACTTGCTGCAGCCTGCTCTGTTGCCCTATCCGGCCAGAGTAATAGAGTAAGCTGTATGAAACCAAACCGGCCCGCCACACGCGAGCCAAACCCTGGAGGGGTCATGTTCCGGCACCTGAACCTGCGGCACGCCGCCGCGCTCGTCCTCAACGCCGCCTACATCCTGTTGGGTGCGATCGTCGTCTCGGGCTACAGCCGGACGCGCGCCGCGATCGGACACTACTTCGGCGATCTGTCCAGCGCCGGCATCGCGCTGGGCGCCGTCGCGCTGCTGGTCGGTGTGTGTGTCGTGGCGTACTACCTGAACGCGAGAGGACATCACGCCATCGGCACCGGCCTCATGGTGGCGCTGGTCATCGTGGCCGGCATCATCGGGTTCCGATGGATCCCGATGAGCCACGTGGCCATGCCGATCATCGCGATCGTCGTGGTGCTCTTCTTCCTGTGGTCACAGCTCGCCACCACCCGGTGGCTGCTGTCCCGCCGCTGACACTTCAGAGGCGCGGCGGTCCCCGGACGGATCGCCGCGCCCGCCCCGTCCACTCATACAGCATACGAAACAAATCAAGGAGGTTGGTTTCCGTCCGGATTACCGTCGACGTACCGACCTCCTTGAGGTCACCTAGTACATTAAGTTATGGCCTGATATTACTCCATATGACGAACACCCAAGGAGACTGACCGCTCACTCCTCGCTGAAGCGCTTAGCCTCAGATAGCCACCCCCATTTAAAACGGGGGTGGCTTTTGGTATAATTGAATAAATATGGCAAAACAGAAGAAAAAACGTAACAAAGCCTACACCGGCCAGGACGCCAGCATCACCCGCCCTGTTGTCACCCGCATCAGCGCTGCCAACCGCAATAAAGCACAACAATGGTGGTTTGAAAAGAAGCGTTTCGCAAAGCCGGTCGCTATTGCCGCCGCGGTGATCATCGGCATTATCTTGATTGTCGTTGAACTAATCAGTCTGTTTTAGGAGCGACACTTAACTTCTTTATCGGCAAGCGGAAACCAAAGGTACTTCCCTCACCTTCGACAGATTCAAATACCATGCTGCCGCCGTGCGCGACAATAACTTTTTTTGCCAAAAACAGCCCCACGCCAGTACCGTCCGGCCGCTGCCGACGAGCGTTCGTTGCCCGGAAGAACTTCGTGAACAGATGTGCCTGCTCGCTCTTCGGCACGCCGATTCCCGTATCGTGCACCGTCGCCACCGCATAGCCTTCTTCAACAGCAAGTTTCACGGAAATCGTCGTGTGTTCGCGCGAATAATAGATAGAATTGTCCATAAAATTCATCAGCACCTGGCGGATTTTACCCTCATCAATATAAAGCGTGGGGAAATACGAGGGGGCGCGGTACTCCAGTTTCATATTGTGCGCTTTGGCGGTTGTTTGCAGACTATCAACTTCTTGCCCTACGACTTTCGCTAAATCCACCGCCCTCGACTCAAGAATAAACTTACCGGTTTGGAGGCGCGATACATTCAAAAAGTCACCAATCAGATGCACCATGCGCTCGGAGCTTGTAAACGCTTCTTTTAGTAGCTTTTCCTGCGCCGAATTCAGCTTCCCGGCATCGCCCTCAAGCACCATACTTAGGTATCCCTTCACGCTCGTGAGCGGTGTGCGCAACTGATGCGAGGCCATACTGACAAATTCGTCTTTAGCAATGTCGAGCTGGCGCAATTTGCGGTTTGTGTTCCGGAGGCGCCCCGTAGCCGACTCAATCTTATCCTGCAGCGTCTCGTTAAAGCCTTGGATCTCTTCAAAGCGCAAACTGTTCTGAAGCGCCAATGCCAGTTCATTTCCGATACTCCTGAAAAACTGATCATCCTTGCTATCGTAAATGTTGCCACTGCGCTTTACGCCGAGTAGCAAATAACCTACATGCTCGCGAGAGGTGTCAAGCCGTACGACCACGCCAATACCAAGTTTGTTCAGCATCACCTGCAGCCTCTCGTGAGAGTCCTCGATGTAATCTGTGAGGATCACTTTTTTATCATAGTCATTAATCTTGTGAATCAACTGCTCACTAAATGTCTCGACACTCCGACCCGCAAAAAACTTGCGCTCTGACTGATCGTATTGAACTTTTATATGAAGATTAACAAACTCTGGCTTTAGGGCAGCCTGCAGTACCTTTATGATATCGCCCGACAATCTCTTCAGGTCTATCTCATTCGATGTAATATCTCCGACAATCCCCAATATCTCCTGAGGATCATAATCGCGCCGATAAAAAATACTATTCGTAATTTTGTCGAAAAACGACTTCAGCGGATTAAAAGTAAACGCCAGAAGCACGGCAAAAACAAAATAGACGGCCGATTGTGCATTTGACACGCCCGGCGTATCCCCAAAGAAAAACTGCGTAACGGCGAGAATCGCTCCTGCATAGATCAACATCAGAGCCGTTAGCAGAAGTACATACCCCACCGCTCGGGCGACGACGAGGCGTATGTCGAAGAGTTTGTGTTTGATCATGGCGTAGGCGATGATCAGAAATGTAACGAAGAGAGTTATTGGAAGGAGATATTGCGTGCCCGGAATATTGATCCAGAGATAATTAGCAAAAACTCCAACAATGAGTGGAAATAGAAATGCCACAAAAAGCATGAGAACCGCCACACGATCCTTTCGATTCTCGTGACGATACTTCCACACTAGAACGCTAAGCGCCGCAATAACATAGATGATAGCCATTATACTTTGAACGTCATAGAGAAAACCTGTTTGTAGAATAAGATCGTAGTCTCGTCTTTCAACATTTGCCACTAAGGCGGACGAAAACGACAAAAAGGCCATAACAATCGGCAAAAAATAGATTAAGAATATCTTTCTTCTCCCCAACCAATGCTTCGTCGTGGGATAAAGTAGAGTGAACAGGAAAAACGATGGAGTAATAAAATTAAACGCAGACAAAGAAACGCGAGTTGCCCATAACATAAGCCAGCCTGAGACGAAGAAGCTTACAAGCTGTGCTCCAAGCCACAGAGTAACTATGAAGAGCGTTACCGCAAAGATGATATACGCTGGACGTCTTTGCCTCATGAACACAAAAAGAGCTATGATAAACATACCTATAAGTGCCGGTAGATACGAGAGTAAGATGATGCCCATATAATTCCTACCTCCATCATACCTAAAATATGAGAAAAATATACTAGGAAAAAATGTAGATATATTGTATAATATTGTGGATGATCGCTAAATTCCCCATATTTAGTAAAGTGACTCTCAAAGATAAACGATTCTTCGACGAGTTCAATTCTCAGTTCCCTCCTTATGCAGAGTGGTCATTCGGTACATTGATGACATGGTGGGACGCCTACGATGATCTAGAGGCATCTATTCTAAACGGAAACGTCATTATAAAATCCTCCTACCTAACCAGCGGAAGAGTTCCCCGCTTAACTTTGCTTGGAGATCGGAGCATAGACGAAACCATAGAAACACTCCGACGGTCGCTCGAATCACCCTTGGAACTCTATTCCTTGCCTCAATACACGATTGATGCCATAAAAGACCAGGGAAAATATATAATCGTCAAGGATCCAGATACAGCAGAATATATCATCTCAACCGATCAAGGCATTCGGCTCGAAGGTAATAAAATGTATCAAATGCGCCGCGCCGTCCAGCGTTTCGAGCAAGATACAACCAACCACACGGTTGAAGCCAAAGAAGTACCCCTCAATAACATTCAAAGTAAAATGATGCTTATTAACGCACTTCACACTTGGCAGAGTGAGATATATAGAAACGATAACGACCGTCTTGAAGGAGCCGTCATCGATCGCGCTCTTATGCTGGCCGAGCATCTCGACATTAAGGCATTGTGTCTTTTTATTGATAAGCAAATCGAAGCATTCGTATTATATAAAGCACTCGCACCAGACTATATTAATCTTAGTCATATTAAAATCTCCTACCGGTATCCCAACCTCTTTCGATATACCACCTTTGTTATGACCTCATTTTCTCGTGATGGCGGTAATCACTTCATCAACTGGGAGCAAGATCTTGGCATCGAAGGGCTACGTGCCTATAAACATTCCCTTCGTCCCGTAGACTCGCTCCAAAAGTACAATCTGTACGTTAATCCTCAAGTAGATTGACGCGAGCAACACGATATTTATACGTTGCAGACTCAGTGAATCCCTCACCCCCCTGACCCCTTTGCAACTTAAGCCTCTGAGGATATTTGGTGCGACGCTCTTCGTCAGAAAAGTTCGCTTCTATGAATGTCTCAGCGATTTTTGGTATGTATGTTTTCGAAATATTGGAGCAGGCAAACGCCATCAACAAGTCTTTTCCAGCTTTTTCGGATACCCGACTAACCACATTCATCATCTCTTGAATAAATCCCATATCTTTTTGAGCCATATCTGCCGCTACGACCACGCCTGGATAAAATGCCACCCAAGCCGGATCATTAGCATACTTCTCGTCGTAGTACTTTTCATTGAGCCATACACACTTCCCAATATTCCCTACAAGATATAGAAGCCCGACCGGCTTTCCTTCATGCATGTACGCGATATTTACCGTGTCTACATCCAAAAGCGTACTAAAAAACTCTTCCTTGGGCTGTTCAAAAAGAGCAGGATGATCTTCAACGAGGACATTAAACTGAGCGCTGTACATGTCCCACATCCGTTCAAGAAGCTCCCCTTCCTCCGCCTGTAGCTGCTCTGGAAATATAAACGTTGGGCCATCAGTAGGCAAAATCTCTATTTCACCCTCAGCAATCATCTCGTTTATGGCCGCCTGGATGCTCTCCGACTTCTCTTCCGGAGATTCAAGTAATTGTGCCCGTCCCTCGTAAAACACCACCTCGGGCAGGCCATAGTTCATTTTCCATATCTCGCTTCTACTTTCAGGAGTTACATCTTCCAACTTTGCCTCCTGACCAGAAAGCGCTTCCTTAAGAAATTCAGGAATAAACTCTTCTGCCGCGTCTCCTTCTCTGTAATCGTAAGCAATGATTGCATGTCGAGACTGTAAAAATTCCCCTACTTCATCAATCCCATCAGGGGAGGTCATAAGCTCCTCAAGAGCTTCGTATGGGGGCAAGGAGAAAAAGTGTACTTGCTCTTCTCCATAGTGCTTTTCAAAGAAAACTGAACTGTAGTCTTGGTGGTATTTTACAGGTACTAAGAGAGGCCAGCGCTCGCCAGTTGGCTCGCCCATCTCATCTTTCACGTCTACAAGAAGAACGTTCTCAAAGTCATTCCTCAGAGCCTCCGCTATTCGCGCCCCCTCGAATCCTTCGAGCTGAGGCCCCTGGACCCTATTCTTCATCTCCGTCTCGTAATATTCTACAATTCTCTGAATCTCGCTCTCATCGAGCTTGTTTCCTTTGTCAACAGAAGATGAAGTTGGGTCAATGTCGTGAGTCATTTTTAATACTTTACCATATTTGTGTAGTTTGCACAATTATTAACGCATACTATACGCATGTCTATGTAGTATAGCGCATTACCGAACTTTTTTCATTAAGCTTTACCAGGTTTCCGGTTTATACACAGCAATCACCACAGCGCATACCGGATCTTGCTCGCAGACGATACCGTTTACTTTCATGTGTATTTCGCCAAAATCTATCTGTCGAGTTTCCATAAGAGCGCGCAGGCTGTGTTCGATCTGCCACTCAACCTGCTCTTTGTTTTCGCCCTCATGCTCGACAAAAAGCCCTTGTCCGGTAGCTTCGTCGATTACCCAGCCGATACCTGCCCAAGCTCCTACGCCAGGGGTTGAAGCGCGATAATCCGCCTTAACAACATAGAGACGGTCGCCCCACTTGCCGTCAATGTGCGGGATTTGGTCGTCGTGTTCAATAATATGCGAGTTCGGCGGAATAACCGAGCTGAGCGTCAAAAGGTTGTAGTTAGCAATTCCTGCAGCATAAAGCGCCGAGTCAAACGCCGCCAGTTCAGTTGGGCCACTTGCCGTGCCACTCGCTATATGTATATCCATAATCGTATTCCCTCCATGATTCAATTATATTATTAAAGCATTTTTTCTGTAGAATCTGAAATCATTAGATAACAAACGAGGCGGGGCGAGACGTGATACTTTCACGCCCTGCCCCGCCTTTCACACCAGCCACCGAAACAGCGCGCCCAAGCCATATCCTCCGTGGATCAGAGAGAACTCGAGGGCATAGACGACTGAGGTCAGCCAGCCCAGCCGACGAAGGTACTGGATACTCGCCACTCCTCTTCTTTGCAGAAAAAGAATGGGCAGGATACCTCCGACGATAAAGGCCAGCAAGACGGCGCTTACGGTAGATACAACTTTGCGCTGAAGCGACGCCTCGCGCTCAGCGATCTGCGGCCGTTTGTGGCCGAGCATCAGCCGAGCGATAAGGAATCGCACCACTCGTCCCCTCTCGGGCCGAAGTCCTGCCCGAATCAGCCAGGTCTGAGCTCCCAACGAGACACCGAAGGCGACTAGCGTTGCGAAGAGCGGCCCGATCTGGGAGAGCGCCCAGAAGACCGGCCCGAAGACCATGTCGTCTAGCGCCACGAGAGTGACGAGGGTGACGGTCCACCATAGGGCAGACTTCCACCAGCGCACGATTGGCGGTGCGATCTTGCTCATTGAAATCACCTCCGACGGCTCTACTATGAGAAGATTTAAGCATATTATAACATAATTTACCTAAAAATAAAATCCCCTTGTGTCTTGCATCATTTAACATAAGGTTATACCATAATAGTAATGACCAAAATAGCCATCATCGAAGACGACCCTACCATCAACCAGATGTACCGCATGAAATTCGAGGCGGATGGCTTTGACGTACAGATTGCCGATAACGGCAAGCGTGGCGTGGCGCTCGTGGAAGAATTCAAGCCGGACATTATCTTGCTTGATCTGCAGATGCCGCACATGAACGGCGAAGAGGCATTAACAGAAATACGTGCGCACGACTGGGGTAAGGAAATCCCCGTTATCATCCTCACCAACCTCGGTGAGGAAGAAGCGCCAAAGACCCTGAAGGCGCTTGGCATTCACAGCTACATCGTGAAGGCCGACCTCACACCACGCCAGGTTGTTGGCCGCGTAAAAGACGCGCTTAATCTTTCGTAGATTTCTTCGAGCTAGCTACGCGCTGCGCCGATTGAATAACCGCATCAAAGAGCGCAGCAATAGTGAGAGGCCCAACGCCGCCTTTTTCAGGGGTAATTGTTATATCGTCACGCTCGCGAACAGCCTCATCAACATCCCCTACGATCATACCATCCTCACTTGCGGTACCTGCATCTACCACCGTTGCGCCAATGGGTACCATGTCGCTCGTAATAAGGTGAGGCGCGCCAGTCGCGGTAACAATAACGTTGCTTTTGCGAAGCTCAAGCCCAATGTCAGCGTGAGTCTTATCAAACACAGTAACGTCATAGCCGCTTTCGCGCCACATCCTCGCCAGAGGTGCGCCCACAAGTCGGCCATTACCGACAATCGCTATTTTAGCCGCACCTAAATCGATCGCATAGCCAGCCAGCAGCCAATTGATCGCCGTTGCTGTGGCGCTGAAAAATTGCGCGTTTTTACCAAGGCCGTCAACATCCTTCTCGGGCGCAATCATGTCAACGATCTCGTCGGTCCTGCTTTTATCGTCTAGCGGCAGCTGCACGATTATACCGTGCACGCCTTCGTCTGCGTTACACTTCTGGATTACCGCCGGCATTTCGTCTTCAGAGAGTGACTCAATGACCGTTTCGATCAATATATCTTCTCCGTAACGTATCTTCATACGGACGTACGTGTCGATCACCGACGACGCGCCTTTACTTTTAATAATCACAAGCTTAGGGAACACACGTGAAGCCTGCCGCAGCGCACGAACTTGGCGCGCTTGGCGCTCTTTAATATATCCAACGAGCTCGGTTCCATTTAACTGTTTTGTCATTATGTCCTATTCTACCATCGTGCTAAAATAAAACCATAATAACCGGAGGGGATCATGGGCGTCGCAGCACAGCTAGGAGACATCGTTTACTACAATCACGGATATTCAGGCGGCATCTCAGACGCTGCGGCAGCTGGCATTATTGCTACCGTAATCGTGTGCACCCTTCTGTTTATTGCCGTCGCGTATGTCGTGATGGCGCTTTTAATTGGGCGTATTTTTAAAAAGGCCGGCGAACCGACCTGGAAGGCGTGGGTGCCGGTATACAATAATTGGGTCTTGCTGGAACTGGGCGACCAAAAAGGCTTCTGGGCAGTGCTCGCGTTCATTCCGGCTATCAATATTGTCGCCGCTATTTTTATGTACATCGCCTACTACAGCATCGGCCTGAAGCTTGGCAAAGAAGGTGCGTTCGTACTGTTGGCCATTTTCCTGCCGATCGTCTGGTTTATCTGGCTTGCGGTTGATGATTCCAAATGGAAAGAGACGACACAAGAAAAACCCCAGGTCTCTAGCGCCAAATAGCCTTAGGATCGAACTGCTACAGTAACGACCTCAATAATCTGGTCTTCCGAGAAAACAACCCGCTCAACACTACCGGAAACCAGCCCTTCAACCGCATGAAGAAACGGAAAATCCGGGAACATTTCTTGAAGTCGGGCCAGGCGCTGGGTTTGTCCTATGCGCAGGTCATCCACCGTCTGAACGTTAAAGTTATCCTTTAGTACCGCACGTCCTTCGCCGCCGACGATATTGATAATGCTAGGCAGAATTTTATCAACGAAGCGCACAAAGCGGGCTTCTACTTCTTCTTGCAATTCGTATCGTCGCAGAAGGTTAGCCGTGTGCGGGGGAAGTTCACGCAGCAGCCGCTCGGTAGCTTCTTTTTCGGCGGCCGCTTTCTCCTCTAACGCCTCGGGGGTAATAATAAACGTGTGAACATCGCCGGCATATACCTCGGGTAAATCGTGCACAAGACTAAACTGTGCTACCAACCCGGCGTCAAGTTCCGGAAAAAATGTTGCCGCAAGCTCGGTTGCAGACAGTGCAAGATGAAAGCTATGCTCGGCGTCGTTTTCAGGCCGCTCCTCCCCGTAGCGCGGCGCACGGTCGATAGCCGCAAGCCGTACGGTCACGCCGCCAAGAGCAAGCAGCATATCGTGTGCCACTTGCTCGTGTTCAGCCATGTTCGTTCGGCCAGAGAGAATCTCTCGTCTCATAATTAGCATATTATACACTCAAAGTGCATGGTTCACAAGTTTGAGACCTTACCTCTGCTCTAGAACTGGTTCCAGAGGTACTGGTTGGTAACCTCGTGATGATAAAGGATTTCGCTCTCCTTCACCGCCACGCCAAGCTCGCGTGGGTTACGGTTAGCGGCAGCAACTTTTGGCTCGAGGTATTTTTGCTTGCCTGCTTCACCTAGGATACGCGCGATATAATCACTGCCCTTGTAAATACGAATTGCATCCTGAATCGTTCCCGGCAAAAAGCGCAGGCGAGGGCGCTTGTCATCACTCACCGCTGGCGCTTCATCCTCCAGGCCGGTCTTCAGCACGGCGAATAACGCAAGGTATGGGTTGGTATCTGGCGCAACCGAACGGATTTCAATGCGCGCAGTACGTTCGTTACCCGATGGAATGCGAATCATCGAACCGCGGTCGTTGGCCGAAACCTTGATCTGGTTTGGCGCCTCAAAGTTCGGGTCGAGGCGGCGGTATGAGTTTACGCTCGAGTTGAAAATGAGGCAAAGTTCGCTCGCTCGATTCAAAACCTTATCGACGAATTCCCAGCCAACTTTTGAAAGCCCATCCCGGCCCTTTTTGTCGTAGAAAATGTTCTTTCCGGCTTTGCTCAGCGAGATGTTGGTGTGCATGCCGTTGCCGTTAATGTTTTGCACTGGCTTTGGTAGGAAAGTCGCCGTCATTCCCATGCGCATCGCGATCTGCCGGCACAGAATTTTATACAACTGAATCTGGTCGCACGCCCGAACCACGTCAGTGTAGCTGAAGTTGATTTCAAACTGCGACGGCGCGACTTCCGGGTGATCTTTTTCATTCTTGAAGCCAAGAGCCCGCAGCGCTTCGGCCGTCGCGTCGATAAATTGACGGAGATTATCCAGCGGCAGCGAGTGGTAGTAGCCGCCCGTAGAAACGAGATTAAATCCCGCTCGGCTGTCGTATGACTGTTCGGCGTCAACACCTTCCAGCAGGAAACCTTCGACCTCTGGTGCCATATATGCCTCAAGGCCGTCTTTTTCTTTTATATCCGCTGCGTATTTTTGCAACTGCGCGCGGAAGTCCGACTCATACGGCGAGCCGTCCCTGTTGCAGACGCTTGCAAAAATTAGCACTTTGCCTGGCCCGAATACATCGGATGGTAGAAATACCAGGCTCTTCCAGTCGACGCGCAGGCGCAGGTCTGACTCGTGCAGCTCACTGAAACCTTTTACTGATGAGCCATCAAATGTCAGGTTGTCGAGCGAGCCAAGGAAGAACTTCTTATCATAATCGAGCATATGCAGACGCCCTTCAATATCCGAAAAGCAAACAGTGAGTGCCTTGATGCGCTTTTCTTTTTTAAGATACGCCATGTGCTGCTTTTCTGCTGCCTCGGCGCTAAGTTCGCGCGCCGCGAGATTGAGCTCTTCCAGCTCTTCGTATGATAGTTCCAAAAAGTTTTTTAATGAAGTTGTCGTATTCATAATTCTCTCCTTGAATTAATAATACACCAATTTAGTATAGATATATTGAATTTTATATTAATTATCTATATTTTTATATTTATATCGTACATTTGCTAATTGGATAATCGCCCATGTGTCCGGATCTACCAGCTGCTCAGCCTCGTCCAAAGGAACGATCCTCGACTCAAATACCTCTTCACCCGTCGGTGAGGTAACTGGCTGGTCGGTCGTTGCTAAAAAGTAGGTGATGTATCCAACCGGAAACGGATACATTTTTGCCGGATTTTGATGCGGAATTGGCTCGGTAGACGTAATTTTCTTGTGCGCGAATATCTCGTACTCCGTTGGCGTAAAGCCGCCTTCTTCCCGAGCTTCGCGGACAAGCGCGTCCGTGATCGTCTCGCCGTCCTCGATATGCCCGCCAAGAATTTCCCAGCCTCGTTTCGTCCGAGTTAAAACAATCTTACTACCTAGCATCGCCGCGCAAAATACGGCCGTGCAAAGTTCGGCCGGCGGAAGCTCGGCGCTTTCATGCAGCTCCCATTTTATTTTTTCGCTCCACTTACCAGATTTCACGACCATATGTTTTCCTTATATTTTATTGGTGGTTTCGGTCGTTAAAAAGTTTCGATACCGATCCGTGAATTGCAATTTCGGCGAGCGCACGGCCAAGAATCGGCGCAATTGAAAGCACCTCCAAACGGTCTCCAAGCGCGCGCTGAGCTTCATCCTGTGGCACCGTGTCCGTTACGACAATCTCATCGATCGGCGCATTTCGCAACCGGTCCAGAGCAGGAGACGAAAACAACCCGTGAGTCGCCGCCGCTGTAATTCGCCCGGCACCCGACCGCTCCAAAGCTTCTGCTGCGGTGACCAACGTTCCCGCAGTATCGATCATATCATCGATAAGAAGGCAGCTTTTGTCTCTTACTCCTTCAACGAAATCCGGTCGTACGATTTTGCTTGAGTCATGACGGTCGCGCGACTTCGACATGTGTACCAAATCAACACCCAGCTCCACAGCATACTCCTCTGCAACCTTCGCCCGTCCGCCATCCGGAGAAACAACCACGAAATCATCATGGTTGTCGCCAACGCGTTCATGCATTGCCGTCTGGATAAGCGGCTCTGCCGTAAGGTGATCGAACGGCCCGTTGAACGTAGCCTGAGTTTGTGCCGAGTGCATATCGATACTCACGATGCGGTCGGCGCCGGCACTTTGCAGCATACGGATGACCGCGGCCGCAGAGATCGGTTCGCGGCCGCGAGCTTTTCTATCTTGACGCGAATATGCCATGTATGGCGCAACTGCTGTCACCTCCGACGCGGAGGCTCTCTTCGCCGCATCAACCATCAACATCAGCTCCATCAGCGAATCATTAACAGAGAGGTCATTGACCGCAGCCAATGCCTGGATAGCAAAGACCTGCTTGCCGCGCACAGAGTCAGCATATCTTACATACTCCTCGGTATTTGGAAAACGTTTGTGCTCAACCCCGCCGATTTCCAGCCCCATTGCTTCCACCGTATCTCTGGCGAGTTTGGGGTGTGTGCTTCCACCCGCTACGAATATCTCTTCGCACTGTCGCAGACTGAGCTCTGTCCTCTTCATGGAATAGTCTTTCCGGAAACTTTCCTTATGCTCTTGCCTTTACTATATACGACAAAGGCCCAAAGTAAAAAGCACCCCGTGTAAGACGAGGCCTTTTTACACAAACTCCACGTACTATTTACTTACAGTGGAGGTTACTTTCGCGTGTTTTGGCGCCGCGCCCGTCAGCCGGTCGAACTCAGCATCATCGATGAGGCCGCTCGCGGTAATGACTTCACGGATCGTCTTTTTCTCGGCGATCGCCTGCTTCACGGCTTTGCTTACTGCGTCGTAGCCAAGCGCCGGCGTGAGAAGCGTCGCGTACGCTGTAGATTTCTCAAGATGTTCGCGGCAGCGCTCCGGATTCGCCTTGATGTGAACGACACACTTTTGCATGAAGTTATCAATCACCTCACTTGAAAGCTCGAGCGACATCATGAGATTATC
>CAMLDM010000023.1 GCA_946479025.1 uncultured Candidatus Saccharibacteria bacterium
GCCGCCTACGGCTCCGCCATTCACGCGGCGCTGCAGCGAGCGCATTCGCATCTTGCAGCCACCGGCAAAGCGCGACCATCCGAAGATGTCCTACATGATTTTGAAGAAAACCTCAAAGCGCAGAATCTCACCGATAAAGACTTCCACGACTTCTTGCAAAAAGGATGCGATACGCTTTCTACCTATCTCGATGCAAAATATTCCTCTTTCACGCCGGAGCAAAAGGCCGAACTCAGCTTCGCCGGCCAGGACGTGCGTCTTGGCAAAGCGCGCCTCACCGGTTCGCTCGACCTCGTGGACATACACGAAAACAGTATTGTCGTCACCGATTATAAAACCGGTAAGGCCACCCGCGATTGGAATGGCAAAACCGACTTCGAAAAGATCAAACTGCATAAATACAAACAGCAGCTGATGTTTTATAATCTGCTCGTCCGCCACTCGCGCGATTACCAAAAATACGACTTTGAAAAGGGTGTTCTGCAGTTCGTCGAGCCAACGCCGAATGGCGAAATTATCGCGCTCGAGGCTCGCTTCTCACACGAAGACCTAGACCGTTTCGGCCTTCTTATTCAGAAGGTATGGCAGCACATCATGAGGCTTGATCTACCAGATGTCAGTAGGTTTGATCCAAGCTACAAAGGCATCCTCGAGTTTGAACAAGCTCTCCTTGACGGCGAGTTGTAATAAGTATATAATTGTTTATGCTCCTGTCACTGGAGGCCTAAACCGCCTTGTGGCGGTTGAAGCACATTGACAGGAATGATAATTACCGTACCAAAGCCTTTTGGCAGCTCTCTGGTCATCCGCCCGACCAGGCCCCCGGAGCTGCCTTTCCGGTAAGGCACGAGGACCTATTCGCCCCCGGAAGGTTCAAGTGCCTTACGGCGGGTGCGTGTTTCGCGCGGTTTCTGGCCTCCTGCAGGCTAGGGGAAGAGCCTCAAGAGGCACCCCGCGACACGCACCCGCCCACCTACACCCCGAAGGAACGGCATGTGCACCTCAAGCTGCCAGAGCAGCTACGGCAAGGACTTCGAGTACCTGCGTAAGCTGACCACGGTCGGTACCGACAACAGCATCTACAAGAAGCTCGAGGGAAAGAAGAACCTCCAGTGCGTACAGGCGTTCCTCGCCAGTATCGCGTCGAAGGTCCGCTGACAGCAGGCGCCAGGGAGGTCGGCCTAGCCGGCCTCCCCGCGGCAGTTATCATTCCTGCGTCTCCCATTTTCCATAACAATGTTTGTGGCAAACGGGAGACGCAACGCGCGATTATGAGACAATAGAATGATGAAAGATTTTTGGCACGAATTACCACGCCCATTTTTTATTCTGGCTCCTATGGAGGCAGTGACCGACGTTGTTTTTCGCCACGTCGTCGCTTCGGCGGCCAAGCCTGATATTCTCTTTACCGAATTCACCAATGCCAGCAGCTATTGCAGCGAAAAGGGAATCCACAGCACGCGCGGACGCCTGACATTCACGCCAGACGAGCAGCCGATGGTCGCGCAGATTTGGGGCAGCAATCCAAGCGAATTTGAATTTATGGCACAGGGGTTAGCCAAACAAGGCTTTGCCGGAATAGATATCAATATGGGCTGTCCGGTTAAGAACGTTGTTAAGTCGGGTGGCAGCTACCTCATTCGTCAACCAGAACTTGCAAGCGAGCTAATTGCCGCCGTGAAGAAGAGCGGACTGCCAGTTAGCGTCAAGACAAGGCTAGGATATACCAGCGTTGACGAATGGCGCGGCTGGCTGACACATCTTTTAAAACAAGATATCGTTAACCTTACGATCCATCTGCGTACGAGAAAAGAAATGAGCAAAGTAGATGCACATTACGAACTGATCTCCGAAATCAAAAAGTTACGCGACGAGATTGCACCGCAAACATTACTGACAATCAATGGAGATGTTCGCGACCGTCAACATGGTGAAGAGCTCGTAGAAAAATATGGCGTTGATGGCGTTATGATAGGCCGCGGAATTTTTCATAATCCGTTCGCGTTTGAAATTGAAAAACACGAACACGGCAGGGAAGAATTGATCGGCCTTCTCCACCTTCATCTTAACCTCTTCGACAAGTACGACAGGGAGCTGGAGCCACGCCGCTTCGAGCCGCTCAAGCGCTTCTTTAAGATTTACATCCGTGAATTTCCCGGTGCCAGCGAGCTGCGCGAAAGATTGATGCACACGAAATCTACCGACGAAGTCCGCAACATTCTCAACGAACAAGGTAACTAAAACGACGTGCTAAAAAGCACGCCGTTTTTAAACACGAAGCTACCTAACCAATAACCATTAGGAAGGCCGGCGTCTCAATGTGCGCCAAGGCGTCGCCAGTTCCCATGTGTTTTGCGACGTTCGCAGCCAACGCGTTCGATACGCCTTGCTCGCCTTGTGAGCCACCAAGCGCTTTAGCTTCATCAACTGATGCGTCGAGGTTGATAATAAACGGAATATTAACGCCGAGCTTAAGCATCATTTTCTCTGAGAGTGTCTTTTTGCCGCTTCGGCTGTAGACAAACACAACCGCCGGCTCGGTGTGGCCATGGAACGCGTCGTCCGCAGTCTGCAGCTCTTCCACGCCGGCCGGCTCAGCTTTTGCAGCCTCTTCAGTATACTTCTCGCCATCCCAGCCCTTGGCATCCATCCATAGTGCTGTCTTATGTGCACCATCGCGCACCACCTCACGAGACGTCTCGTTAAATGGTACGCCGCTGAGTGGCAGTATCTCAGGGTGGTTCATCACAGCCCCCGTCGCCTCAAGAATGGCCGGCTTGGTCGCCACCGCCTCAGCGTGCGCCTTCGCCCCGTTGGCGCTTCCGCAGCCTCCGAAATGCGAGCCGCGTTTTACGCCTGTCAGATCCCTCACGTAAGCAGTGACCAATTCAACAACTTCTTCAATGGAAGCGTCACCATCGATCGTATCAAGCACCGCAGCCTGAGCGTACATTGCCGTTTCTACGGGCACGCCCGCGCCAGTCTGGTGGCGGCGAATTTCCGGCGCCGAACCATCGGCGTTACAAATACGGCAGCGGCCATCGATGCAGCTGTAGTGTTCGAGATCGGTCGCATCAGCGACGGTCCGCTCGAGGCTTTTGGCATATTCCATACGTTCCGCCTCCGTCGCATATGCC
Organism: uncultured Candidatus Saccharibacteria bacterium; assembly: GCA_946479025.1. Next base: position 3,138 of record CAMLDM010000023.1, read on the forward strand.
AGGTCACTTGGAATACCTTCGGGATTTCCAAGACCAAAATCCTTTAGCGCGCCTAAATAGAGCGTAGTTGGTTTTGTTTCGATTTCATGAGTTGAGGCCATGTTAAAATTCTCCGCCGGGGACGTCATAAGGTTCCTTTTGTACTTTTACCTTATCTGATTGTATAACTATACGACGTTTTGTAAACACACTATATACGCCGTATTAAATATCTCTAGCCGCACCATATATGGATTTCTGCTATACTAAACATAATGGTTGGTTTGGAACGCGCACACGACCTCCCCCGAGTCACTCAGTTTGACCTTCTTACGCTCGTTGCGGAGGAGATCGAAGATCCCGACCACAAAGAATGGTGGCAAGCGTTCGCCACAGAGAATCCAGTACTTGCCAGAGAAGTAATAAAGCGTGCTTTTTTTGACAGCTATACTGAAGAACTTAGTTCGTTTGAGATCCAGAAGAGAATCGTCAACGGCGTCGCATTTGCCATGAGAGCGCTTAGAGCGTCCCTGGAACGCGAGAAAGCTACGGTCAAGCCCGAAGGTCCGGAAGTAGAGGAGACGCCTCAGGCCTAACGGTGATGACGGCGGCGCAGATCGGCAACCTTAAGCCGTACCGTGTGACGGTCAACGAGCTGATGCGCCTTTTCCAGTTCAACCTGGTCTTTAGCGTTATCACGAAGGGCGATTGCACGTTCGAGCGCAGCCTTGCTTTCAGCCTCAACGATATCGTCGCCGTGGTCGGCCTCATCTACCAGAATGCGAGCTTTGCGCTGAGAAATCTCAACTACGCCGCCGCTTATAGCAAAAAAATCAAGCTTGCTATCAGGATCGCCTTTTTTGTAGCGCACGGCAATCGCGCCTGGAACGGCAATCGTTACAAGCGGTTCGTGGCCAGGGAAAACCGCGATCTCACCGGCAGCCGTTGGTATCATTACTTCGTATACTTCTTGGTCGACTTTCGTACCAAGCAGGGTAATAAGCTCTAAATTCATATCCTTTATATAGTAGCAAAAAAAGGTGTTATTGGCGAGAGCTATCCCTGGCGTATGGATTTTCGATTATCACAAACGACACAATTCCACCAAGCGCCGCCAGAATCGCGCAAAGCGCCATCGAAAACTGATAGACCTGCGCTGTGCCCAGAAGTCCCAGCAACGCCACGACAATTAAGCCGGCCACGCGCGACACGGCATTGTTGATTCCCGACGCAATACCCGAGCTCGTCTCCTTTACCGACATCATCACCGTCGTCGTAAGCGGCGAAACCATCAGCACCAAGCCGGCACTAAACAGCAACACGCCGGGCAGCACGTTCAGTACGTAGCTGTCACCGGGACGTAAAAAGTAGAGAAATGCCATGCCGGCCGCTGCGCATATTGGGCCGAAAGTCATGAAAAACCGCGGCCCATACTGTGCTGAAAGTTTGCCGACACGCCCGGCGAAAAGCATCATACAAATACTGATCGGAAGCAAGCTTAAGCCGGCCTCAAGCGCTGAATATTTCAGGTGTGTTTGCAGATAAATTACCAGCGCGAACGTAAAGCCGCTCAGCGCTCCGTACATCAGAAATGTCATGAGATTGGAGCCGGTGAAGTTGCGCGATTTGAACAGTGCCAGCTTCACCATCGGGTCGCGAGCCCGCCGCTCATATGCAATGAATAACGAACTCACCGCGATACCCACGCTGAGCGAAGTAACCGTTGAGAATGCCCAGTGCTGTGGCGGACCCTCAATCAAACCATAGGTAATAGCTGCGAGGCCGCCTGAGACCATCAGCGCGCCAACCCAGTCGATCGTCCGCGGATTGGCATCTTTGGTTTCGTTCACAGCCAGAAATGCCAGCGTAAAGCAGGCGATAACAAGCGGTACATTGATGAGGAAAATCCAGCGCCAGCTGGCAAAATCGAGAATCCAGCCACCTAAGAAAGGGGCTGCGACTATAGCAATACTGCTCCACGCCGTCCAGCGCCCGATGGCCTGCGCCCGCGAGCTGGTCGCAAATGTCGTGTTGATAATCGCTAGCGCTCCCGGCACAAGCAGCGCGCCAAAAATTCCCTGGAGCACACGCGTGGCTATCAAAAATTCAGCGCCAGGCGCCAGCGCACAAAACAGCGAACTCACGCCAAAACCGATGAGCCCCACGAGGTATACTTTTTTACGCCCCAAAATATCGCCGAGTGACCCACCAAGCAAAATCAGCGCTGAAAGCGACAGCATATACGCGTCGGTGATCCACTGAAGGCTCGCGAAGCCGACATGCAGATCCTGGGCAATTTTTGGCAGCGCCATATTAACAATGCTGCCATCAAGAATAACAACCGAACTGCCGATTGTCGTAGCTATCAGTGCAATTAGCTGTCGATGAGAGTGAAAAAATCTTCTCGTAAGCATAACCGTAGCATAACATATTCCCGAAAGCTAACGCGATAACCACACAAGATAGATCGCCCTCCACGGCAAACAGACATAGATACTTTCTGGTATGATTAAAGCCATGAATAATGATCACAAATCCGCTCCGCCACTAGAATGGTTGGTAATTGAAGGTAGCATGCACACCTTTGTTCCTTCAACCGGAGGCTTTACCAACGCTAAGCGTGGATTCATCTCTTTGCCAAGTGGCGAAACCGTATTTATTAAAATAGGGATCGACGACACCACGAAGCTGTGGGCCAATAAGGAAGCAGTGGTCTATCAATCTCTTGCGAAGAGCGGTTTTGAGCACCTGCCGCGACTACTGTCTGTCAACGAAGGTACGACGGGCTTCGCTTTGGAAAAACTATCCACGGAGAACGGCTGGGAATGGGAGACGGAGTGGTCAAAAGAAAGACTTTCTAGCACTTTAGACGCAATGGACTCTTTGGCTTCGTTAAACCCCGCCAACATTCCGCCTCATTTGCTGAATATTAACATGATCAACGAAGAGAAGAACCCATGGCTATTTATTAGTAGCCCGTCGGGCCGCGCAGCCTTGCAGGACATGCTCGAAAAAAACAATAGGCGCGACCTTGCCGCAAGCATAGCGAACAATGCCTTTTCCAGGATAACCTTCAACTTCTCAAAAGATTCTCTCGTTCATAATGACGTCCGACGGGACAACTGCGCATGGAATCGGCACACAAAACAGGTAAAGCTGATTGACTGGAATTGGCTACAGATCGGTGACCGGCGCATCGATGTAAATTCTGTTCTTGTAAACGCACATAAATCAGGCCTGGACCTGGCAGACGGATTTTCTCATCGGCTCGACAAAAATGCACTGTTATGGCTCGCAGGATATTGGTTTCAGGCCAGCATGGCTTCATTTGACAACAACGTTTCTGAAGCCGCGACATTAAAGAACTACCAGCTTGCATCAGCCGTGTCCGCCTACGAACTTGCAATGATAGTGTAAATTCTGGCTGCCCCCGATGAGAAGTCACGGGGCTTTCATTAAAATAACCCGCCAGCCAGCGGGTTATTTTCTTTGTGAAAGAGCTTAGTCTTTCTTGTCAGCCAGGCTACCCGGAGCCATGTAGAACCAGCTTTCCGGCTTGTCGTCGTACTTGCCAGAAAGAATATCTTTGGCATCGCGAATCGTATCTTCCAGCTTAATGTAGGCGCCCTTGGCACCGGTAAACTGTTCGGCAACGAAGAACGGCTGCGCGAAGAATCGCTGCAGACGGCGGGCGCGACCCACGATCTGCTTCTGGTCGTCGGAAAGTTCTTCCATACCGAGGATCGCGATGATGTCCTGAAGCTCCTTGTACTGCTGGAGCACGCGCTGAACCTCTCGGGCAACATTGTAATGCTCTTCACCAACGATTTCAGCATCGAGGCTGTTGGAACTACTGTCGAGCACGTCAACGGCAGGGTAGATACCAATTTCGGTGAGAGATCGGTTCATCACGATGGTCGCATCGAGGTGAGCGAATGTCGTGGCAGGAGCCGGGTCGGTAAGGTCGTCTGCCGGCACGTAGACGGCCTGCACAGAGGTAATCGATCCATCTTTAGTTGAGGTGATTCGCTCTTGGAGCGCACCCATTTCCTGTTGCAAGTTCGGCTGGTAGCCCACGGCCGAAGGAAGACGGCCAAGAAGAGCGGATACTTCAGCACCGGCCTGCGTGTAGCGGTAGATGTTGTCGATGAAAAGCAGCACGTCCTTGCCTTCATCACGGAACGCTTCGGCCATCGCAAGACCTGAAAGTGCCACGCGAAGACGAGCTCCAGGCGGTTCGTTCATCTGGCCGAAGACCAGGCTGGTCTTTCCGAGCACACCGGCGTCTTCCATTTCGTAGTAGAGGTCGTTACCTTCACGCGTACGCTCACCGACACCGGCGAAGACTGAGTTTCCAGAGTGGAATTTCGCGATGTTGTTGATAAGCTCCTGGATCAGGACGGTCTTACCAACACCGGCACCAGCGAAGAGGCCGGCCTTACCACCTTTGGTAAGCGGCGCGATCAGGTCGATGACCTTGATACCGGTTTCCAGGATTTCGGTCTTGTTTGACTGCTCGGCAAGTGCTGGCGGTTCGCGGTGAATCGAGGCTTTTTTGCCGGTAACGGCTTTGCCGCCGTCGATCACTTCACCGGTCACGTTGAACATGCGACCCTGGGTTTGCTCGCCGACAGGAACGCTGATCGGCGCACCTGTTGCCGCCACTTCGTCACCACGCTTCAAGCCGTCAGTGCTGCTCATGGCGATTGCACGGACAGTCCGCTCGTCGAGATGCTGCGCTACTTCCAGCGTCAGCGTTTTTTCACCGCGCGAAATCTGCAGCGCCTCATACATGCCAGGCAGTTTCTTATCTTTAAATTCGACGTCAACCACCACACCAACAACCTGGATAATGTGGCCGACTGATTGTTCTTTACTCATCATTTTCTCCTTTACTCTGCGAGGGCTTCCACGCCGCCTGATATTTCTGCTAATTCCTGGGTAATCGCGCCTTGCCGCACTTTGTTCATCTCGATCGTCAGGTCATCCGCGATGTCCGAGGCGTTATCGGTGGCGTTTTTCATGGCGATCATCTGCATGCTGTATTCACTGGCTTTCGCATCAAGCAATCCCTGGAAGATCTGCGCGCCGACAAGCCGGTAAACAACCCCGTCGAGCACCGCCTCCAGATCCGGCTCGTATAATGCCTCGCGCACAGTGTCGGTCACTTCGGTTTCGGTAAAGCCGGCCGGAAGCACACGTTTTACGGTTACTTGCTGTTTCATGCTGCTGATGAATTCGGTATAGATCACATCAACCGCATCCACCTCACCGTCTTCAAACAGCTGACGAGCCGTTTCTAGAATGGCGTGAAGCTCGCCGCCGCCCGGACGGTCAGGAAGGTGTTCGTACACACCAACCACATCTGTATCTTTCAGGCGAGTGACAAACTGGGCGCTCTTGTGGCCAACCGCGATCGTTTTGTTTTTAATGCCTTTTTTGTCGTCGTTTTCAAGCGCACGAACGTACGCCTTGAGAATGTTGGCGTTGTATGCGCCTACCAACCCCTTATCAGAGGCGATGACGATCAACAGACGGGATTTTACCTCGCGCTTTTGGAATAGCGGGTGTGCCTTGGTGACACCTTGGCTTGAAAGATACGTGAGCAACTCGCTTGCAGCGCGCGTATACGGCGCGGACGCTTTGTCCGCATCCTGCGCACGGCGCATTTTGCTCGCCGCGACAAGCTGCATCGCCTTGGTAATCTGCTTGGTATTTTTTACCGAGCGGATACGCGTTTTAAGTTGCCGTAGTGACGCCACTTGCTAAACCCCGAAGCCTTTCGCCGCTTGAACGGCAGCCTTTTTAATGACATTCAGCAGTTTTTCATCCGGCTTGTCACCACTGTTGAGCTTGCGCATGTCTTCTTTGTGGTCAGTCCAGAGCTTCGTAAGAAGCGCGGCCTGCGCATCTTTGATCTTGGCTGCCGGCACGTTGTCGAACGTACCTTCGTTAACGGCGTAAAGACTGGCGACCTGCTCCCAGATACTCATTGGCTGATATTGGTGCTGTTTCAGAAGCTCAGTCAGGCGTTGACCGCGCTCAATCTGAGCCTTGGTTTCAGCGTCGAGGTCGCTACCGAACTGCGCGAAGCTGGCGAGCTCGCGGAACTGCGAAAGACCGAGCTTCAAGTGTCCGCTTGCACCCTTAACTGCTTTGGTCTGCGCTGCGCCACCCACACGGGAGACGGAGAGACCAGCCGAAATTGCTGGGCGAATACCTTGGTAGAAGAGGTCGGTCTCCATGAAGATCTGACCGTCGGTGATGGAAATGACGTTGGTTGGAATGTAGGCGGAAATGTCACCCGCCTGAGTCTCGATGATTGGCAGCGCAGTAAGTGAGCCGGCGCCGAGCTCATCAGAAAGCTTCGCGCTCCGTTCAAGAAGGCGGGAGTGCAAGTAGAACACGTCACCAGGGAAAGCTTCGCGTCCTGGCGGACGGCGGAGAAGCAGTGACATTTGACGATAAGCAACGGCGTGCTTGGTAAGGTCGTCGTAGATCATCAGGGCGTGCTGCTTGTTGTCGCGGAAGTATTCACCCATGGCAGTACCCGCATACGGCGCAAGGTAAAGCATTGAGGCTGCGTCACTAGGACCGGTAGCAACAACGATCGTCTGCTCCATCACACCTTCTTGCTTGAGGCGGTCAACAAGGCGGGCGATCTTTGAAAGTTTCTGGCCGATGGCAACGTAGACGTTTACCACGCCAGTTTTCTGCTTCGCCTGATTGATCATAGTGTCGATGGCAATTGCGGTCTTACCGGTCTGGCGGTCACCGATGATAAGCTCACGCTGGCCGCGGCCAATAGGGAACATGGCGTCGATCGCGACGATACCGGTCATCAGCGGCTCATGCACCGATTTACGACCCATCACGCCGACGGCTTCACGTTCAACGGCACCGAATTGCTTAGTCTTGATTGCGGGACCGCCATCGAGCGGACGTCCGAGCGGGTCAACGACGCGGCCAAGAAGCTCCGGACCAACCGGCACCTGCAGAGTTTTGCCGGTCAGGCGCACCGTGTTGCCGGCAGATACGTTCACGTCGCTGCCAAGCAGCACCGCACCGATCTCGTCTTCCATAAGGTTGAGCGCGAACGCCTCAACGATTCCTTCATTCGTCTCGATCTCGAGCATTTCAGAAAAACCAGCACTGCGCAGGCCATGCACCCATGCAACACCGTCACCGACACGGGTAACGATTCCGATATTCTCGAGGCCGACAGACGTCTCAAGCCCCGCGATCGCGTCGCGTAGGTCTTTCGATAGTTCTGTTACTGCTAAATCAGCCATCTTTTCCTCTTCCTATAATTGCTTTGCTTTAAGTTGTGTCAGTCTGCGCCGAATCGTACCGTCGAATTGTTTGCCTGGAACGTCGATACGTACACCACCGAGAACACTTGGGTCAATGCTCTCGCGCAGCTGTACGTTTCTTCCACCGACAAGCTTTGCGATCTCCGCCCTCAAGCCGCTTGACAGCGGGTGAGCGGACGTAACGTCGGCCACGACAACGCCGCGCTCGGCCAGTGCATCCTCGATATCGCGCGCCAGCAGTTCCTGTTCGCGCGTCCGCCGCGTGTCGGTCAGATACGCGGCCACTTCTTTGAGAACAGCCTTCGGCTTTTCGCCTGCAATGAGCTTATCGGCAGCGTAGCTGGCAATTTTTCGACGGGACAAACGGAGTGACATACGCTACTTCGCTTCCTTGACAGCCGCTGAAATAACTTTTTCGTCCACCTTGGCATCGACGTTTTTGCCCATGACTTTTTCAGTCGCGAGCGTTACCAGGTCGATTGTTTCGTTATGAAGCACCTTACGTGCGGCAACAACGTCTTTTTCAAGCTGGTCCTTGGCGTCGGCGACGATACGCTCAGCGCGTTCTTTTGCCTTGGCGTCGGCTTTTTCAAGCGCAGCAGTCGCTTCTTCCTTCGCGGTAGAAACGATGTCACTCGCATCACGGCGGGCCTGCTTCATCAGCTTCTCAACGTCTTCGTGTGCGGCAGAAGCCTGCTTCTTTGCCTCCTCTGCAGCTTTGCTGCCAGCCTCAATCTCTTCGCGACGGGAATCAACCGCTTTAAACAGGGGTGGAAGGACAAACTTACCAACCAGCCACACCAACACCACAAACCCGACGATCTGGAAAACAAGCATCTTCCAGTCAATGCCAAGAGCGGTGAAGATGTCGCTGTTACCAGCGCCAGCTTCTGCAAATTGTGTTAATACGTTCATTCGGAGTTAACGCCTTTCCTAGAGGAATTTCGCGATAATAGCAACGACAATACCAATGATAGCCAGCGAGTCAGAGAAGACGATCGCGGTAATCATAAGCGTACGGATGTCGCTAAGCTTTTCAGGGTTGCGGCCAAGGGCGTTAAGCGCGCCGGCACCGATGAAACCAACACCAAGCGCAGCACCGAGGGCAGGCAGGGCGTAAGTGAGTCCGAAAGCTAATTGATCCATTATTATTTCTCCTTTTATTTACTTGGTTTAAATTATATCATTCTCTTGCTGGAACGGCCTTTGATGCAGTATCAGCAGAGGAATGGTCGGATGAAGTAAGGTTGGCGTGCGCCTCACCATGAGTTTCAAGCGCAAGCGAGGTAAAGATGACAGTGAGAATGAAAAATACATATGCCTGAATAAAGCCGATGAACAATTCGAACGCCATGAAAACCGGCAGAGCAACTACCGCAAAATAGCTCGTCAACACACCAATAATCACCAGCAGAATCTCACCAGCAAAACAGTTACCAAAAAGACGCAGAGAAAGGGCAGAGTAGCGTGAAACTTCACCGATAAGCTCAAGGAATCCTTCAAATGCCCCGATAGGATCTTTCAGCGGATTGCGCAGGTAGCGTCCCACGTTGCCGATAGGACCGTGCTGCCGGATGGCGTAAACCTGTACGATAACCAGCGCAATAATAGCGATGGCAAATGTGAAATTCATATCTGCCGCAACGCTACGAAGTAGTGGAACTCCGTTGTATTTAATAGAGTCAAGGCCCGGCAGAACGCTCATCCAGTACGAAATAAGCACGTAGAAGAACAGTGTCAGTGCAAGCGGAGCGATCTTACGTGCCAACTTTTTATCGGGAATAACGCTCTCAACCTGAGACAGCATCCCCTCAAATGCCCACTGCACTAAACCTACAAATCGGTTGTAGCGTCCGTGCTTTACCATTTGCGAAACATATACGAATACAGCCAGGAAAATCACTAAGCTCAGTGCGCCCGTTAAAAGCGCGTTCGTTACATGAAAGCCAAAAACGGTAAAGATAGTCTCAGAGGCGAGACTAATGTGAATATCCATTGCAGCAAAATTATTTATCATATTTTCTTACTTCTTTGATTTGACGTCGGACAAGCGCATAAGCACAAAGCGCGCCCAGTACAATGCCCGCAACCATGATCCATGGGGTCGTATGCAGCCATTTGTCGGCCAGCAGCCCCAATACCGTCAACCCGATCGTCGGAACAAACATTCGCCATGTCGTATCGCCCATAGTGCCGAGCAATAAAATGACCGTCGATCTGTCCGGCGGTGTGGGTTTTTTGTCACCATCATTTTGTGATGCGCTCATGTACTTATATACTATATCAGTAGAGGAGGCGTTTGCCAAGATGCCCAGACGAAATAATACACCGGTTCACAAACCATTTCTTTTTACGCCCAGCTGCAGCCAAAAACGGCGTTTTTTAAAGGAGCGCGAAGCGCTTGACGCTGCCGAGCATCAGATGCTTATCAAGCCGAACCTGGAACTTTCAGTCTACAAATGCGAGCATTGTGGCGGCTGGCACCTGACGCGTCAGACTAGAAAATAGCGACTGGCAATACGTTCGTGTAACGATTGGCTTTCGGCACCAGACTATTCGTCGTCGTTCCATCGCCAAGCTGGCCGTTACTATTATTTCCAACAGTATACAGCTTCTTGCCGTACGTAAGGATGACTGTCGTGCCAAAGCCGGACTCCACATCTTTTGCTTTGATGACACTGCCGTCAATAACGTTCATTGCGACAGGCGTTGAACGATTGGTAGTAGTACCATCGCCAAGCTGGCCGTAACTGTTACTACCCGCACCGTATACCTTGCCATCGCTCCCAATCACAAACAAGTTACTAATGGCGGCACCGGTATCTGTTTTAAAATAGGCAGACGAAGAAATATCCGTTGCCGTCACACCGGCAGGCAAGATAAACCTAACCGGCGTTGGCTGATTTAAGCTTACTGTGCCATTGCCCAGCTGACCGAAATCGTTGCGTCCCGCGCTCCACACCTGCCCGGTATCCGTCAATACTGATACCGACCATTGGTCGGTATCGACTTTCACGGCGTTGCCCGCGCTCGCAGGCAGCTGAAAAGTTACAAACCCACTAAGGTCGGGCAGGGACATGATCTCGCGTGCCGACGCAGTACACGCATACAGACCAATCGTCACGTCGTCGCCTCCAAGGTTATTGAGACATTGTCCTGTTGACGGATTGAGAATCGTCCCGTCGTCCTGCATAACAAACTTCTGCTTATTAGCACCGCTACAATTGGCAAGGGCAAGTGACGTACCGTCACCATTGGTATTTTCCAAACATTTGTTGACATTCGGATTGTAAAGTGAATTGTCACTTCGAAAGGCCCACTGTTGCGCAGCTGTGTTATTACAGGTATACAGCTGCACATTTATTCCGTTTTGGCTTTTATTATCAAGGC
>CAMLDM010000024.1 GCA_946479025.1 uncultured Candidatus Saccharibacteria bacterium
GCCAGGACGGTGAGATGGGGTGTACACAGGGTTTGCAGTACGCCAACGCCGTAGCGAGTGTTCTTGGCGCGGGTATTGGCCTATTCTTCTTGGTGCGAATTCAAGTGTTTCGGCCGCTTATAGTGGCGGTTGCAACCCTTGCAACGCTTTGGGGGCTCGTAAACATAACGCAACCTTTGCCCTGGTATGGCATCGGGCTTAGCTCTGTTGGACTATATGCACTGGCCTATGCGACATACGCTTGGATTGCTCGCCTGCGTTTATTTTGGATAGTGATGCTGATTTTCGTCGCTATGATTGTCGCTATCCGCCTGATTCTAAACGGCTAATGCTATACTGGTGATATGGAACAAACTATTCTTCTTGTGGTACTGATTGCAGTAATCGCCGGCTTTGCATTTGTTGTGTTTATACTGAACCAGCGTATGCGCGAGTTGAAAAATTCGAACGCCGTGGAGCTGATGAAGTCCGATGTAACCGAACTTACGCGCAGTATCGCGGCACTGCAACAGAACATGGGCGACAAGCTTGAGCGGGGCAATACGGCGATGCAAAACTCCCTGCAAAAGCAGCTGAGTGAAAGTGCCAAACTGGTGGCGGATGTGACACAGCGGCTTGCCAAACTCGACGAAACCAATCGCCGCGTAGTCGATGTGGCGGATGAACTGAAGACGCTGCAGAATGTACTGCAAAACCCAAAGCAGCGCGGTGTATTTGGTGAATACTATTTGCAATCGGTGCTGGATAACCTCATGGCCCCGGGGCAGTTTCAGATGCAGTACAAGTTCGCCGATGGTGAGATCGTCGACGCGGTGATCTTTTTGGAGAAAGGTCAGATTTTGCCGATCGATAGCAAGTTCAGCCTTGAAAACTACAACCGCATGATCGAAGCGACGGACAAAACGGAGCGTGAGCGATTGCTTGCTAAGGTAAAAGTTGACCTCAAGGGCCGTATCGATGAGACTAGCAAGTATATTCGCCCAAGCGAAAATACGATGGATTTTGCTTTCATGTTTATCCCAAGCGAATCATTGTATTACGATCTTTTGATCAACAACGTTGGTACGGGCGGGAGCTCGCGCGACCTGATTGAATATGCCTTCCGTGACAAACGCGTCATTATCGTCAGTCCGACGAGCTTCATGGCATACGTGCAAACCGTTATGCAAGGGCTTCGTAGCTTGCAGATCGAAGAGCAGGCGAAAGACATTCGCCTTCGCGTTGGAAAGCTCGGCCAGCACATCGGTAAGTTTGAAGAATATATGCAAAAGCTTGGTAACGCACTTGGTACGACGGTAAATCATTACAATGCCGCACATAAAGAGCTTGGTAAGGTCGATAAAGACATTATAAAAATTGCAAACACGGATTCGTCAATTGAGCCACAGCTACTTGACCGTCCTCGACAAGACGAATAAAACCGCTTTTCGCTCTTCGTGAGCTCGTCAGCATGAAATCCATTCATGGAAGCGGATTTGGAGCGACTCTGAAGTGGGTGCGTGAGATGCCGCGGCTGGCCATGTAGCCCCGCCGCGGCATCTTTCTCGTTACCACAGGAAACGCCGCATCAGGCGTGGCAACCAGTGGGGGTGTCGTTCGGCCAGCTGGGCCGACGGATTCCTGTGGACGAGCCACAGAATCACGGCGAAGGCCCCTATGACGATCACGAACATCATGATCAACACCCATGTATGCGTGCCGGCGTAGTGCAGGACGCTGAAGACGATGCGCAGTACTTTTGCCACGGTTTCCACAGGGCTCACCCTCCTAGAGTCGCTCCTGCTATTCGGTTGAACAGCGTACAATAATTATATACTGATTTCATTCAAAGGTCAAATATAATCAACTGATTGTTCGACCACATTCCGGGCTTTATATATGATAATAAAATAGCCCCGCTCTCTACGGGGCTATTTTGTAAATGCAGTAAACGGTTAGGCGACGCGCTCGTCTGCTTCGGCACCACGGAGCATGTCGAAGAGGATGAATCCAACGACTGCACCAAGGGCGGTACCAACAACGTAAACCAACACAGGCCATACGCTTGCGAACGTAATCGCTTGAAGCGCGACGGCAACTGCAGGGTTTAGGATCGCACTTGCACTAACGTATGCTGCCGCACCGCCGGCAACGGCAAGACCCAGGAATACGCCAAGGCCGACTGTAAATGCTGCAGCTGTACGGTCTTTCTTCTCGCGGGTTGCGCTAGCAACGGCAAATCCGAAGATGAGCGTACCGATGAATTCGCTCAGGAAGATCAACCACTGCTTGCCATCAGGGAGCGCCGCGGCTTTGAATACTTCGGTTGCTCCGCTGCTGTACATGTCGGTTGGTGATGCGGCAGGAGCGGCATGTACGTATGCGTTCAGCACGACAAGTGCCAGCATTGCACCGAGAATCTGCGCAACGATGTAGCCGATGGCGCGGACACCACTCATGCGGCGAGTAACCCACGCACCGAGTACGAGCGCCGGGTTGGCGTAGCCACCAGAAACGGTTCCGACAGCAAGTACGACACCAACAAGCGCGAGAGCGACAAACAGAACGTTACTTTGAAACGCAATGACTGCCGCGGCAAACGTGAACGTACCTACAAACTCTGCGATCAAAGCAGCGACAAGCGGCGTGCCGCTCAGGCTGAACTTAATAGATCGTTTGCTTGTCTTCTTCGTCGGCATTGTTGGGTGCGATTCGACAGCTTTTACTGTAGTTACTTTAGTATTTTGCTTCTTTGCGCTCGCTGCCTTGGCAGTCGATTTCTTTGCGCTCGAAGCGGCTTTTTTGGTAGCCATGTATTTCCCTCCTTTATAGTGAAATATACGGCTAGTATAGCATATATTTTTGATGATAAACACGAGTGCTATACTAAAGTCATGGCAATGTTTATACGACAAGACGAAAAACGGTCCGAGCTGCAGCAGCGTCTCGCGGCGGAACTGCGCGAAAAAGCGAAAAGCCGATCTTTACAAGATGGTGAATTGCCGGATGGCGTCGAAGATTCGCGCTATCTGGAGGGTACGAAAAAAACGACAAGTCTTGCGTGGGCGTGGATCGCGATTGTTATTCTGGCTGTGGCGGCGGTGATCTTCATCGTACTTTACGCGAACCGCTGATTTTACTCTCGATTTTATCCCTGTTACCACGTATACTAAAAGACAGCTATGACGAATATCGACGAACTTCGCGCTCAGCTTCTTGAGCGCATTACCACCTCCGATCAGCCGCGCGACATTTTAAAGGCCGATGAAATAAAGCAGCTGTATGCGGTCATTCCGACGCTTGAGCCGAGCGAGCGCGGCGCGTATGGCAAGGCAGTAAACGAACTGAAAATTGCACTTGAGGCTGCCGCTGCGCTTCGAGAGGCCGAAATGGAAGACCAGGCGGTCGAGCCGCTCGACGTAACGGCGCCGTGGGATGTAAACGCGAGCGAGCCGCAGCTACTGTCAACCGAGCAAGGGACGCAACATCCGCTGACAAAAGAACTGGAAAACGTCGTTGATATTTTTACGCGCATGGGTTTTGAAGCGATCGAATCGCGCCAAATCGACGATGACTTTCATATGTTCGGTGCGCTGAACTTTCCGGAAAACCATCCGGCGCGCGACGGCTACGACACGTTTCGCACCGAAGAAGACTTTATCCCGCCGGCACACACTAGCACGATGCAGAACCGGATTTTGAAAGATGGCAAAAGCAAGCTTGAAGCCGGTGGCCAGATTGCCGCCGTAAGCTACGGCCGCGTGTTTAGAAACGAAGATGTCGATGCGACGCACGAGCATACGTTTTATCAATGCGAAGGCGTGTTCGTTTCGAGCGACGCGACACTGGGACAAATGCTCGGCACGCTGCGCAGTTTTTTCGAAGTATATTACGGCCAGAAGTTAAAAATCAAAACGCAGCCGGCGTACTTTCCATTCGTGGAGCCGGGTTTGGAATTCGCGATTGAAAAACCGGCCGCCTTGGGCGGAAAGCCGGGCGAATGGCTGGAAATGCTAGGTTGCGGGATGATCCACCCGAATGTGCTTCGCGCAGCGGATATCGACCCGGAAAAGTATCGTGGATTTGCGTGGGGAGGCGGCATTGAGCGTCTGGTCATGCTGAAATATGGCATCGAAGATTTACGGCATTTTGAATCAGCTAAATTACAATTTTTGAGGAAGTTCGCATGAATCAGCAATTTTCAGATTTTATAAAACAAGCGCTAGCCGTTCGTGATCATTACGACGAGCTGCAGGCTGCCGACGGTAAGAAAAAGTGGGATGCCTCCGACCGGATGGCTGGCTTTGTTGGTGACGTAGGAGACCTTTCAAAACTTGTGATGGCCAAGCACGGAATTCGCCGCGGACCTGAAGATATTGATGCAGCGCTGGCGCACGAGCTAAGCGACTGTTTGTGGAGTATCATGGTGCTCTCCGACGAACTCGGCATTGATTTGGAGCAGGCATTTACGAAGTGGATCGAGGAGATGCACGCACGTATTGAAAGGGAGAAGGCCGAAGCATGAACAGTGAGAAGATAGAACAAATCATCCGAGGATACATTCCGCAGATCGTTCACATGTCAATCGCAACGGTAAAAGACAACAAGCCGTGGGTATGTGAAGTCCACTTCGCGTACGATGACGAGCTGAATCTTTATTTCGTTTCATCCCGAAGCACTCGGCATGTCCTGGAGTTAATGGAAAACCCAGTTATTGCCGGCAATATCGTTACTCAGCATCATAAAAACCAAAAAACGCGCTGCGTTGATTTCGAAGGTAGGGTGGAGCTTCTGGACGAGGCTGACGAGAGTCACCCGGGTATTCGAGCTTATGCGGAACGATTTGAGAAGGACGGCTCGCAGCTGAGCGAGGTTGCAAAAGACGGCAAGACCGGCTTCTTCAAAATTTCCGTTGATAATTACTTTCTGTTTGACAGTTACGGCGATGAGCGCGGCAAGTATCATTTGCCGTGGAAAAGCGAGGACAAGGCATGATTATCTCGAGCAACTGGCTGAAAGAGTTTACTGATATCGACATGCCCACTTCGGAGCTGGCGACGCTCATCGGCGCGCGTCTGGTGGAGATTGAGGAAGTTATTGATTACGGCGCGAAATATAAAGACGTAGTTGTTGCGAAGGTCATGTCGTGCCAGAAGGTAGAAGATTCTGATCATCTGAACGTGGTGAAAATCGATGACGGTAGCAAGGTGGAAGATATAGAGCGTGATGAGAGCGGCTTGGTGCAGGTCGTGTGCGGCGCGCCGAATGTCCGCGAGGGCATTTTGGTCGCGTGGCTGCCGCCAAAATCAATCGTGCCGGAAACCTTTAACGATGACGAGCCGTTCGTTCTTGGTAGCCGTAAACTGCGCGGCGTTATGAGCAATGGCATGATCGCCAGCGCGCGCGAACTTGCGCTATTCGACGAGCATGAAGGTATTTTGGAAATCGACACCGAAGTGACTCCCGGTACGCCGTTTGCCGAAGCTTATAATCTAGACGACCATCTTCTTGATATCGAAAACAAATCGCTGACACACCGTCCCGATGCGTTCGGGGTTGTCGGGTTTGCCCGCGAAGTTGCGGCAATCCAGGGCAAGGCGTTCACGACGCCCGACTGGCTGCAAAACAACGCGCCGGATTTTGGCGAAAAACAGCAGGGAGACGTCAAAAATCCAACCGTTTCAATTGATAGCCCGGAGCTTTCCGAGCGATATCAGGGAGTTGTTGTTACAAACGTTGACGGCAGCGCAAAATCACCGCTTTCACTGCAAACGTACTTGGCGCGTGTCGGTATCCGCCCGATCAGCGCGGTCGTCGACGTGACGAATTATTTGATGCTTGAAACCGGCCAGCCGCTGCACGCGTTTGACTACGACAAACTAGCTGGTGTGAACGAGGGTAAAATTGATATTCATGTCCGTGCGGGACGTCCGGGCGAAAAGCTCGAACTGCTGGACGGTCGCGTGGTCGAGCTGTCTGATAGCGATATTGTGATCGCGAACGGCGACGTTGCCGTTGCTCTGGCTGGCGCCATGGGCGGCGCGGCGACGGAAATCGACGATTCGACTAAAACGATCTTCTTAGAGGGTGCGACGTTCAATCTTTATAACCTGCGTGCCACACAAATGCGCCACGGTATTTTCAGCGAAGCGATCACGCGTTTTACTAAAGGCCAGCCGTCAGAACTTACCGCATCGGTACTCGCGCGTGCCGTTAACCTGCTGAAAAAATACGTAGATGCCGTTCGTATAAGCGACGTGGTAGAAGCCTATCCAGGCCGCAGGGAGCCTATCACTGTATCACTTGATACAGCTAAGGTCAACGAGATGCTCGGCACAAATTTCAGTGCCGACAAAATCGCTAAGACAATGCAAAACGTAGAATTTGATGTTTTGGCCGATGATACAAAGCTGACATTTACGGTTCCGTATTGGCGCAACGACATTCATATTCCTGAAGACATCATTGAAGAAATCGGCCGGCTGAACGGCTTCGATGGAATCGCGCCAGCCTTGCCGCTGCGGGACTTTACTGCTGTTCGTCCAAGCCGGTTCGACGACGTCCGCGCTCAGTTGCGCCGTGCTCTTGTCCGCGCCGGTGCCAACGAAGTGCTAACTTACAGTTTCGTGCATGGAGATATTCTTACGAAGGTAAACCAAAAAGCAGAAGACTCGTATCGCATCACGAATTCGATCAGTCCCGACCTGCAATATTACCGCCAGACATTGACACCGAGTCTCTTGGGTGCGGTGCATGGAAATATCAAACAGGGATATGACAGCTTTGCATTGTTTGAGCTGAACAAAACGCACCCAAAACAGCACGGTTTGACGGACGAAAATGTCCCGGTGGAAGTAGATTCAGTAGCGCTGGTGATAGCAAGCAAAAAACCGCAGGCAGGTGCGCCGTTTTACCAAGCGAAAAAGACGCTGCAGTATGTCGGCGACTCGCTTGGTCTTGAGCTGCTATTCTCGCCGATTGAGGCCGACCCGAACTATCCGATTACGGCACCGTTTGAGCATCGTCGTTCAGCCCTCGTTGCAGATAAAAAAACAGGCACATACCTTGGAGTCGTTGGCGAATACAAGAAGTCGGTTGTAAAAAGCCTCAAGCTTCCTGAATATTCCGCCGGTTTCGAAATAAGCACGGTAGCAGTATATGAAACCGTTCAAAAACGCGGTGAGAAAGGCTATGTCCCGCTGAGCCGCTATCCGAGTCTTGAGCGCGACCTATGTTTCAGAGTGCCACGCGACGTGCGTTATCAGCAGATTGTTGATGCGATTGAGGTGGCGCTGCGTCAGAGTGGCCTGGAGACGGCCGTTTCTCCAGTTGATATTTATCAGCAACAAGCGGCACCGACAAAAAATATCACCGTTCGCCTGCGTCTCACTGCGGACGACCGTACGCTCACAAGTGATGAGGCAAATCAGATTATAAACACTGTGATTGATAGTGTAGTTAAAGCCACGGGCGGAGCGATTATCTAGTTTATTAAATCGCGCTGGGCGTGTATGATGGGAGCATAGATTATGCTTATGTTTGGAAAGGCGCAGTGTGAATAAAAAACTCAAGGTAATTATTTTTGCTGCTTTACTGCTGGGTGTTGCAGTGGCGGTAGTGCTTTTTTTCAAGACGTTTAACGTGCCGGTTTTGAACCCGCAGGGCGAAATTGCCGATAGGCAGCGCGGCCTTATTATTTTCACGCTTATATTGAGTGCCGTCGTGGTGATTCCGGTGTTTACGATGCTGGGGATTTTTGCGTGGAAGTTCCGTGAAGGAAACCAGAAAGCGAATTATCGTCCGAATTGGGACGATAACAAACTGCTCGAATCGATCTGGTGGGGGATCCCGTGCTTGATCATTCTGGTGCTGAGCATTGTAACTTGGCGGACGAGTCACGAACTTGATCCGTATAGAGCGCTTGATTCCAATGTGAAGCCACTCAACGTGCAGGTCGTGGCGCTGCAATGGAAATGGCTTTTTATTTATCCGGATCAGAACGTAGCGAGCGTCAATCTGCTGGAAATCCCAGAGAAAACGCCGGTGAATTTTAAGCTGACTTCCGATGCTCCGATGAACTCCTTCTGGATCCCGAGCCTTGGCAGCCAGGTGTACGCCATGAGCGGTATGTCGACGCAGCTGCACCTCATGGCGGATACGACAGGTGATTTCAAAGGTTCGTCGGCTAACATCAGCGGCAAAGGTTTTGCCGACATGGCGTTTACGGCGCGCTCGGCGTCTCGGGCTGACTTTGACGCCTGGGTGCAAAGTGCGAAAAAAACAGGTAGCGGCCTGGATGCGGATTCGTACGAAAAGCTTGCGAAGCCAGGAACGGAAAAACAGCCGCTCTTTTACCGGCTTGATGATAGCCAGCTGTATAATAAAATAATAATGAAGTACATGGTCGACCGGCCGATAGAAAAAGGTCACGACCACACGATGAAAAATATGCCTGGAATGGAGGGGGTGTAATGGAATTATTTGCGAGCATTCTTGGGCGGCTGAGCTTGGATTCACTACCGAAAGACGTTATAACCCAAGGTGGTGCGGCCGGCATGATGCTGGGCGGTCTTGGTATCGTCGCGGCGATGTTCTACTTTAAAAAATGGACATGGCTTTGGAAGAACTGGCTGACGACGCTGGATGCGAAAAAGATCGGAGTCATGTATATCATCGTGGCAGTCCTGATGCTGCTACGCGGTCTGGCGGACGTCATGATGATCCGCGCCCAGCAGGCAATGGCCAGCGGAGGACATAGCGGCATTGTCAGCTCCGACATGTTCCAACAGGTTTTCTCAGCTCACGGCACGATCATGATTTTCTTTGTGGCGATGGGGCTGATGTTCGGTCTTATCAACCTGGTGCTACCGCTGATGCTTGGCGCGCGCGACGTGGCATTTCCGTTTTTAAACTCCGTGAGCTTCTGGCTGTTCACTGCAGGAATGCTCCTTGTGAACGCATCGCTTGTCGTGGGTGGGTTTTCACCTGGCGGTTGGCTTGGGTATCCGCCGCTTACCGAGCTTGCATATAGTCCCGGGCCGGGCGTCGACTATTGGATATGGGCCTTGCAGATTGCCGGAGTGGGGAGCTTGCTTTCGGGCATCAACTTCTTGGTTACTATCTTAAAAAAGCGTGCCGCTGGTATGACTTTGATGCGAATGCCGGTTTTTGCCTGGAGTGTGCTTGTGTCGATGCTCCTAATCATTTTTGCCTTTCCGATTTTGACAGCCACACTTGGCATGCTTGGTCTCGATCGCCTCATGGGCATGCACTTCTTTACCTCGATGCTCGGCGGCAACCCGATGATGTACATCAACCTGATATGGGCCTGGGGACACCCGGAGGTCTATATTTTAATTTTGCCAGCGTTTGGAATATTCTCTGAAGTCGTGGCGACGTACTCGCAAAAACGACTATTCGGTTATAAAACGATGGTGTGGGCGCTGTTTTCAATCATGTTCCTTTCATTTATCGTGTGGCTTCACCACTTCTTCACGATGGGTAGCGGCGCCGATGTGAATGCGTTCTTTGGAATCACTACGATGATTATCGCTGTGCCGACTGGTGTGAAAGTATTTAACTGGATCTTTACTATGTACGGCGGCCGGATTCGCTTTAAAACGCCGATGCGGTGGTTTATGGGATTCGTCGTGACGTTCACACTGGGTGGTGTAACGGGCGTACTCATGGCCGTGCCGGCAATCGACTTTCAGGTACACAACAGTTTGTTTTTGGTAGCTCACTTCCACAATGTGATTATCGGCGGCGTCGTGTTTGGTTACTTCGCCGGGCTGACGTACTGGTTCCCGAAAATCTTCGGGTTCAAGCTGAACGAGCGTCTGGGCCGATATGCGGCATGGTGCTGGATGATTGGTTTTTTGGTCGCATTTTTGCCGCTGTATGCACTCGGGCTTATGGGCGCGACCAGACGGCTGGACCATTACGACGGACCGGGCTGGCAGGTTCTGTTCATAGTCGCCGGCGTGGGCGTGATAATTATTGCTCTTGGTGTTGGGTTCCAGCTCTTGCAGCTTGCGGTAAGCATCTGGAAGCGCAAGGAGAATCTGGATACCACCGGAGATCCTTGGAATGGCCGCACGCTGGAATGGTCAGTTCCGTCGCCAGCGCCATTTTACAATTTTGCCGTACTGCCGAGTGTGGAAGGACGCGATCCGTTCTGGGAAATGAAAGAGGCCAGAAAGAACGGTCACATGCTGAAGGCGCCCGTATATAAAGATTTTAGCCTGCCAAAGAATAGCGGCATGGGGCTGGTGATTGCCGGGTTTGCCTTTTTGGGCGGATTCGGGCTGATCTGGCACATGTGGTGGCTGGCGGTCGCCGCGTTTGTGGGCGTAGCGGTGTGCGTGATTTTGCGCGCCGGCAATGATGATACTGAATATACGATTACTGCGGCCGAGATCGAACGTTTGGACGCGGTACATCACCAGAAAGGACAATTGGCATGAGTGTTGCACTGACCGCGGCCGAGGCTGCGGAAGAACTGGAAGACCAGAACGAAACGAAAGCGCTCGGTTTTTGGATATATCTGATGACCGACTGCGTGCTGTTTGCATCGCTGTTTGCGACGTATGTTATCTTGCGTGATAATACGGCCAGCGGGCCGTCGGCGGCGGCGATATTCGATATGCCGTCGGTGCTGATGGAAACGCTGCTACTGCTTACGAGCAGCTTCACTTGCGGCTTGGCCGTCATTGCGTCAAAAGCGGGGCGGAAACAATGGGCGCTTGCCGCGCTTGGCGTAACGTTCGTGCTGGGCATCGGCTTCTTGGCGTTCGAACTTACGGAGTTTGCTAACCTAGTTCAAGAGGGCAACGGCTGGCAGACGAGTGCATTCTTATCGGCGTTCTTTACGCTTGTTGGAACACACGGTCTGCATATCTCTATCGGGCTGTTGTGGCTCGGTGCTATGATGTGGCAGATTGCACGACGCGGCTTTACCGAAGGAGTAAGCCGCCGGCTCGGACTGTTCGGGATGTTTTGGCACTTCCTGGACATCATATGGATTTTTATCTTCACGATCGTTTATTTGATGGGGGTTGCATAATATGGAAGCAACAGATAAAAAGCAGCGAAGCAACATGAGTGTAACGCCATATATTGTTGGATTTGGCTTGGCAGTTCTGCTGACGCTGGTTGCGTACGAACTTACGGTAAACCACCGACTTTCGGGCGGGTTACTTATTGGTTTGATTATGGGGCTTGCCGCTGTTCAGCTGGTAGTGCAACTCGTGTTCTTTTTACATCTTGGGCGCGAGAAAGGTTCACGCTGGAATGTTGCCAGTTTCCTTTTCATGCTGCTGATCTTGTTGATAGTTGTCGTTGGTTCGCTTTGGATCATGTACAGTCTTAACTACAACATGCACATGACACCTCAGCAAATGGATGATTTCATGCGACAGCAAAGTAATAAGGGATTCTAGGACATGGCGACGTTTAAAGAATATTACTCGCTGACAAAGCCGGGCGTGCTCTACGGCAACGCAATCACGGCTGCGGCAGGATTTTTATTGGCGAGCGAGCGGCACATCGACCTGTGGCTTTTTCTTGCGCTTTTTATTGGAACGACGCTCATTATCGCGTCAGCCTGCGTGCTGAATAATTATCTCGACCAAGACATCGATAGTAAAATGGCGCGAACGAAAACCCGGGCGATTGTAGCCGGTAAAGTGAAGGGTCGGAATGCGGTGATTTTTTCGATCGTTCTGGGGATTTTTGGGCTGACGATATTAGCGCTGTTTACCAATATGCTTGTCGTAGCTATCGGCGTGGGCGGGTTTATCGTGTATGTCGTGCTGTATGGTATGCTCTCAAAAAGGCTGTCGTACCATGGCACGCTTGTCGGTAGTATTTCTGGGGCGGCGCCGATTTTGGCAGGATACTGCGCTGTAACGGGAACGATTGACCTAGGCGCGATCCTTGTGTTTGCTGTGTTGTTTTTGTGGCAGATGCCGGAATTTTACTCTATCGCCGTATACCGCCAAAAGGAGTATAAAGCTGCTGGCGTACCGATTATTTCAGTGGTAAAAAGTATCCGCGAGACGGAAATCCACATCTTTTTTTATACGCTTTTATTTGTAGTGGCAGTGCTGCTTCTTAGTGTATTTGGCTATACGGGTTACGTGTATTTAGGTGTTATGTCGCTACTCGGCCTGTACTGGCTATGGCTTGCGACAAAGGGTTTGTCTGCAACAGACAGTGACGCATGGGCTCATAAGATGTTCCATTTCTCGCTCATTATCTTGCTTGCATTTTCAGCTTTGATTTCAATAGATGCATGGTTGCCGTAAAATCGTGTATACTCATGGTATGATAGTTATGCTTCACGTCCTGATTGCGCTTACGAGTATCGCAGTCGTAACGTTCACCTATATTGCACCGTCAACATTAAAACTTTGCGTAGCATACGTGCTTGAGGCGCTAACGCTTACCACCGGGCTCTATCTCGTAGTAAGCGAACCGGCGCAAATGCTGCGTTCGTGTACAATGGGAGTCCTATACCTTGCCGTTGTTACGGTAGGAACGGTGGCGGTAAGGCGCAAGCTCGCTGCAATGAGAAATACAGTATAACTAACGTCTGAGACAGGCAGTAAAGGATTTACAAGATGAACACTACGATCGTTGGCGGGGGATTTGGCGGCGTAAAAGCGGCGCTCGAGCTTGCGAAAGACCCGAAAAACCACGTGACGCTTATTAGCGACAAGCCTGATTTCCAATATTATCCTGCGTTGTATGGTGCGGCGACCGGTCGTAGTCATCTTGAATCGTGGGTTCCGCTGAGTAAGATATTTACGGGCAAGAAAAACGTGACCATTAAGCTCGATACGATTTCAGGTATTGACGTTGCGGCGAAAAAGCTAACGGGCGCTTCGGGCGAAATGTACATGTTTGAAAAGTGTATTATTGCGCTTGGATCGGTAACGACGTTCTTTGGCATCAAAGGGCTTGACACGTATGCGTACGGCATCAAATCTGCCGATGAGGTAGAGCGCCTGAAGCGGCATATCTATGATGACATTACGCAAGAGCGTGCAGATCGTCGTTATGTTGTCGTAGGAGCGGGTCCGACCGGGGTGGAGCTTGCGGCCGCGCTCGGCACGTACATAAAGCGACTCTGTAAGCACTGTGGCGTGCCTGACCGCAAAGTAAACATTGATCTTATTGAGGCCGCTCCGCGAGTGCTACCCCGGATGCATGAAAAGATCAGTGAACACGTAACGAAGCACCTGGAAAAACTCGGCGTCAACGTTCAGGTGGGCAA
>CAMLDM010000025.1 GCA_946479025.1 uncultured Candidatus Saccharibacteria bacterium
CGTCTTCGCTCTGTCATGATCGACATCCAGGAAGCACGGACGGCTGAGGAAGAAGGTCGCGTAGCGGCATATAAAGGCGGTGCGCTGGAAGATCTTGGCCCACACACCATCACACTTGGCCTGGATATTCAGGATGTTATCAATAAAACCGATCGGTACACCATCCCCGACCGCCCTAAAACGACAGTAGAACGATTCCGCTATGATGATTCTGAACTTCCCGAAGGCGTTGAGACTAGTTTTATTGTCCGAGGAACAACGACACTCATTGATAACCTGCAGTACGACCCTACACCCGAGCTTGACTTCACTTGGCAGGGCGGCAAAGGGCTGATCGATAAAAAAGAAGCGGTGCTTGTATTTGAACACCCCGACACTGGCGAACAATCGGTGATAACCGTAGACTTGAAAGCAAATACGCTCGACTTGCCGGAATCGGTTCACCACCTCTTCCCTGAAAGATCGTTTGAGGATAACGGCTACGGATACGTTGTTGAAGTGGGGCTTAATGGCGGCGATCCGAATAAAAGCTTCCAGAGCTGGGAGCAGGCACGCATCGTCACCAAAATGCAGCATCACCTCGCACGCCAGAGTAGAAACAACCTGCATACATACGAACGAGGGCCGAACAGCGTTTCACTACAAGAGCTGAGCCGCTAAGTTAAATTCTCTACGACTCTGTGCTAAAATCATAGCAAATTAGGAGGACACGATGAGCATAGACAGGGACACCTTTTTTAACGCAATGGCACAAAATGGGCTTGCGCTCACCTTTGACGACGTGCGGCTCGATACGGGACGCAGCCACGTCACTGCGGGCGGTGTCAGCACTGTCAGTAAATTTTCCCGCAATGTTGAGCTCCGCGTACCTATGGCAAGTGCCGCAATGGACACCGTCACCACGGCAAAAATGGCCATCGCCATGGCAAAGGTTGGCGGCATCGGCGTTATTCACGCCGGCCTCAGTCCGGAACGCCAGAAGGAAGAAGTACGAAAGGTCAAGCTCGAGCTCAACGGTCTCATCGATAATCCTGTCACGGTAAAAACCGGCGAAACGCTCGGCGACGTGCTTGCAATGTGTGCGCGCCGCGATTTCAGCTTCCGCACATTTCCTGTTGTCGACAGCAAGGACAACTTCGTCGGGCTGCTCACGCAAAACGACTTCGACTTCGGACTCGCCACGCCGGACGCGCTCGTAGAAGACGTCATGACCAAAGCTGAAAAAGTAAAGGTCGCGCCTGAAACCATCGACATTCACGGCGCCTACGACCTTATGAAAAAATTCAAGAAAAAAACGCTGCCGCTCATTACAAAGACCGGCAAGGTTAAGGGACTTTACATTTTGTCGGACGTTTTGCGGCTCGTACATGACAACCCTCAGCAGTACAATCTCGATGCCAGCGGCCGTTTGCGGGTCGCTGCCGCCGTACCGACCGATGAAGGCGCGCTGGAGCGCATCCGCCTGATGATCGACTATCTCGACGTGGCCGTTGTCGATACCGCCCAAGGCGACTCCGACTTTGCGTTTGCCACACTTAAACAAATTAAAAAAGAATTCCCAAAGCTCGACGTTGTTGTCGGCAATATCTCCAATGCCGATTCAGCCCGGGAACTGGCCGAGGCTGGTGCCGACGGCATAAAAGTCGGCCAGGGGCCAGGCTCCATCTGTACTACTCGTATTGAAACCGGCATCGGATGCCCCCAAATCACTGCCGTTTACGAGTGCGCCCAGGCCGTAAAGGATTTCGGCATCCCAATTTGCGCGGACGGCGGCATCAATAATCCCGGTGATATCTCGCTCGCCATTGCTGCCGGCGCATCATCAGTCATGATGGGCAGCAAGTTGGCTGGCACGAAAGAAACACCTGGTAAGATTATCACCAACGACACCGGACAATTGGTCAAGTTATACCGCGGCATGGGCTCGCCGAGCGCCATGGAAGAAAGCGAAGCCTCCCGCAAACGCTACGGGGTAAACGGCACGAAAGGCACGCCGCTGAGCGAGGGGGTTGAATCGTACGTTCCTTATAAAGGCTCGGTGATTGAAATGATGGATCACTACGTAAAAGCACTCCGAAAAAGCATGTCGTACGTCGGCTCGTCAGATATCGAGACACATCGTACAAAAACCAGATTTATCCGAATCACTAACGCGGGCTACCGCGAATCAGCTCCGCACGACGTTGCAGTAATCACACGCTAACCATGGCCGAACTTCTTCGAACGCACAATATGTTTTATCACCCTACCTCACCTGAACTGATAGCACTTGCCGAGGAAGCGGGAGCACATGGCAATGTGCTCATGCCGCTGACGGGCGGACATCACAATGCGGTCTACCGTTATGGAGATGTGGTTATCCGGCATCCAAAAACTGAATCGGGTGTTCCGTCATTACGGGCAGAGTTCGATTTGTTTCTCGAGTATGGCGGCGGCCGCCTGCCGCACGCGATTGACTATACGTCGGTCGGAAGTACCCCGGTAGCGGTGATTGAGTTTATTGAAGGTGTCCATAAAGATTTCAACGCGCTTACGCCGAGCGAGATAGAGGAACTTGCGCAGGCGATTGCTGATATTCATAGCGTTACCAGCGATCGTTACAGCCCGGGTACCGAAGAAAAGCCGACCGCGGCTGGCACACGCGGCGATTATCTGTGGGCGATGGTGCGCGACGGTGTGACCGACCGCCTGCAAACACTAGAGGACGCCGGCTTCGACTTATCGCCATATGCCGAAGCCTCATCGATGATTGCGGTAGGCCTGGAAAAGCTGGATCATCTCGTTGCAGCCCATCCGGACGATTTCTCGGCCGATACATTCACCCTCCTTCATCACGACCTTAATCCGGAAAATGTCATATGGGGACCGGATGGAAATGTCAGATTTATCGACCCTTGCCCAACATACGGCGACCCGGTAGACGACATCAACTACGCCGTTACGAACAATAGCGGCTCTGCCGAGTTTCAGAAAACGCTGTTAGAGGCATATGAACAAGTTACCAAGAGCAGTATTTCTCCCACCGTCATGGATGCCTACACGCTCAAGAATCGTCTCGATGACCTCTCGTGGTCAATTGAAATGACTCTGCACCATCCAGAGAAACAGACGATGTACGAAGAAATGTACGGCGTGCGGCTATTAAACCTTAGGAAATTGTTAGAAGAAAGTTAAAGCCTGTCGGCCTTCTCCTTTTTACCTTATTTTTCACTCACCCATTAGATATGGGCTTGCTTTTATCCACAATCTTGCTTATATTTAATATATAACCAATTGGAGGGATTATGGGTAAAGTAGAAGGACTTTTAGTACTACTGGCAATCATCTTGCTGCTTTTCGGAGCTAAGAAGCTTCCAGAACTGGCACGTGGCGTTGGCGAATCAATGCGCGAGCTGAAAAAGGGCCTGAGTGACGATAGCGCCACGCCATCAAACAAAAACGCCGAAGAAAAGTAGGTCTTTTTAGAACGTATGATGAAAGGGCGATCTCAGACGAGCACTGAGCGGCCCACGCTAATCATTCACCATATCAGAGAGATCCAGCTCAGGCTGCTAGCGGTTATGAGCGTCTTGGTTATTGGAATGGGTGTGGGCTACATGTTTTACGAACCACTGTTCGAATTTATCAAAGCGCCTCTTAGCGGACCGCTTCACTACATGTCACCGGCCGGCAGCTTCACGTTCATTGTAAAGATCTGTTTTATGGCCGGCATTATTGTCGCGCTTCCTGTTGCCATTTATAACATCATCATGTTCGCCCAGCCCGCGTTAAGCAGCCAGATATCGAAGCTGCGCGTATACTGTACCAGCTTCGTCTCGTTACTGCTCGCCGCTGGCGGCGCAGCATTCGGTTTCCTGGTTATACTGCCGCCAGCTCTCCGCTTTTTCTACAAATTCCAGGTTAACGGACTCGAAGCAATCATTACAGCCGACGAATACCTGCGTTTTGTTGTCGGGATCGTCGTTACGTTCGTGCTCATTTTCCAGCTTCCGCTTCTCATCAGCTTTATCGACCACATAAAGCCCCTTCCGCCAAAAACCCTCCTAAAAGCTGAAAAATATGTCATCATCGGCAGCATCTTCATCGCTATAATCGTGCCGTTCTCGTTCGACCCGATAGTGCAGCTACTGATTGCCAGCCCGATTATCGTACTGTACAACGTATCTATTATTACCGTACTGTGGCAGCATTTGCTACGACGTAAAAGCTCCCGAAAAGCTACGGAGCAAACACAGCAAGCGTCCGTTGAAAATGAACCTTACAATCCGCCGGCCCCACTTTCTCCAGAGCCTGTAGCTATCACGGCGGCGCCAAAGCGACAGCCCGTATACCATCCCGCTACAGCAAGACGGTCACTCGATGGAACGTTGCCGTCCGCCACATCCAAGAAAAAGCATATACAGCCGAGACCGGCTCCAAAACTCCAACCTGCAATCATGTCGGTCCGACAACCCGTTAAAACCAGTGGTATAATTTCTGATATTCGTCGAGTGGGATACAAACAGGCATGAAAAAACACACCCAAATCTCCCAACTAATGAATACGGAAATGAGCCGGAAAGACTTTTTGAAATATGCCGGCGGCGTACTACTGGCCGTCTTCGGAGTCACCGGATTGCTCAGCGCACTGTTTGGTGCATCTACAAAGCGAAGCGACACAAAAAACGGTTACGGCGATAACCCTTACGGGCGGTAAAGCCACACTAGGACCACGTACCGCTGTTGGCAGCAAGCTCTTGCATTGCCGTCCATACCCCTCCATGAGCAACGTAATTTTCTGCCGGATTAACGGTCACCGTGACCGTCGCGCTATTGGTTGAGCTCGTGCCGAGGTTGTCGGTAACAACCAAGCTGAACGTAAGCGTATCGCCACTAAGTGTGCCTGGTGCCGTGAAAGTCGGCTGCGCGACCGTGGAGTTGCTAAGCGTAACGGTGGTGCCGGCAGTCTGCGTCCAGCTGTAGCCGGCTACGTTTCCATCTTCGTCGGTTGAGCGCGTACCGTCAAGCGTGACTGTCTGATATGCAGCAACTGTTTGGTTAAAGCCAGCATCAGCCACCGGTACTACGTCACTAATGACATCAGCTGCAAAGGTGGCAATAGCCGCTGCATAACTTGCCGATGCCGAAAGTGTGCCAGTTGCCGTATGCGCCGTTGCTGCCGTATAGATACGGTATTCGTTTGCTACGGCACGGTTGCTGCTGGCCGCTGCGGTATTTTGCTGCGATCCGGCCTGAGCGTAGTGAGTTCCGGCTGAGAACGTAATGGCACTTGGTAATGTGAAACCGAAACTAGCAAATACCACTTCCACTTGATTAGCGGTTGTGGCTGTCGCACCGGTAGTAAGGCTAGTTGTTGCCGCTGCATTATTATTAGCCGACACATCAAAGCCGGTCTGATGGATATTATCAAATTCACACACCGATACAGCCCAGCGGCCATGCGTGTCACTTGTAGTAATAGTGAGCGTGTCACTGGTTGAAAGCGTGGAGGTTACGTAGCAAGATATAATCGCTACGCTCGCGGTAGAAGTTCTATACCCCTGTGAACGATTAGTATAGGTGTTTCCTTTACTATCTGTAGCACCGACAGTAGGAGCGCCGGTACCCGCAGGGTCATCAACTGTGACACCAATGAGAAGCGTATGGCCAATGGGCACGCTTTTACTAAAGGTTAACTGGTAACTCGTGCCGCTGGTATTAGAAGCGCCAGCAGCAGCCTCCCCTACATAACCTACTCTGTTCTGGACGGTTATAGTCACTTGGTCCTGGGTGGAGGTCGCGCCGCTATTATCAGTAACCGTCAGGCCGAATACGAGCGTGCCTGCCGAGCTAGGAGCAGTAAAAGTTGGCATCGCAACGCTGCTTGAGCTAAGCGTAACGGTGGTGCCGCTAATTTGCGTCCAACTATAGCTGGCAATCGTACCGTCGGGATCGGATGAGCCGCTTCCGTCGAGCTGGACACTGTTACTGACATTAACCGTCTGGTCGGGCCCAGCATTGGCAGTAGGGTTTTGATTGGCGGCAGCGCTTTTGTAAGTAACGGTTGCCCCCGCCCAAGAAGAAGAGGCGCTAAGAGTACCCGTAGGATTTTGAGTGCCTGTAAGCGTGACGTATTTCCACTCACTAATGCCGGAGCGGTTGGCCGAGCCAGGACTTGCATTAACCTGGGTACTTGCAGTATACCCACTGCCCGCCGTAAATGTTTGATTGCTTCCCGCAGTCCACCCAAACCCTGCGTAGATAAGTTCATTGGCGTTAGTTGTCGTGGCGGTAGTACCCGCATTAGGCGAGGCGGTCGTACCAATAGCAGAGGCCGTCTGGTCAATTCGAGGGTTAAGAATATCATCATAGGCCTGTATGGTGATAGCCCAACGGATACGTGTGCCATTACTGGCGCTTAGCGTAATAGTATCACCACTGTTTATAGCGGTAGTAACACGGCACGAAAATACACTTACGGAAATATTGGTCGCATTAATAATTTGCTTATCGACGGTATAGGTATTGCCATGCGTATCGCTTACCGTAAGTGTTGGAAGAGCCCCTGAGCCTGCCTCAAGCGCTAGCGTCCCAACCAGAGTGGTACCAACACTTACTGCCGAAGTAGTAGTGACAGGAACTGAAGCAGTAGTGCTAGTTGCCGTTGCTGTCCCGATTGTACCTATATACGCCATCACTATGCCTTCGAACTTGCATTAATATTGCTAAATGCGGTAAATGATTCTGTAGTCGTAAGTGAATAGGTGTGGCTGGCGTCCATATCAATATCAAAATAGCAAATACTATATATATTATGACTTACCGCATAATTGTAGGTATTGGTTATCCAAGTCGCCTTCTTGGTAGCGTCAACATTATCAATAGCTCCAAACTCGGGCAAAATAACTGGCTTATTATGCGTAGTGGTAGCCCATGTCATTGCATTCTGAAAGTACGTATCGGCACTTACATCAATAAAATTACCATCACTCGTATAAGGGTCAAAACCGATATAATCAATAGCATCCTCAAATCCTGAGTCCCAAAAATCCCACGTGTGATACGGGCTGCTCGGATCAAAATCCCAAGATCCGAGCAGACAGATTGCGGTGCGCAGTTCCGGGCGGCCCTTAGCGTGGACTAATGATCCCATATGATTATTCGCCAACTTCCAATCAGCAAGCGTAAACTGGCTAGTGTTGATCTCATTCTCTGGTTCGTGCCATAACATAAAAATTACTTTCTGGCCGCTTGGGATAGAATCTAGAAAGCTATTAAACCAGCTGTCATTCGTGCCGGCCGCAAAATCCGAAGGTGTGGGTTTAAACGACCATATCGACTCGCGCACACCACTATCGATCCCCGCATTAGAAGCCGCATATGTGGCCGGAAATGAACCTGACGCCGCATAACTTCGGCGAATATATAGCGTACCAACACTGGACTCAAGACTGCTAAATGAGGTGGAGGTATCACTAAGCGTAGCGGCCCCGATCACCGGTTTGGTGAGGGGAGCTCCGGGCGTAATCGGTATCTGCCCGACTCGCCGCCATACATTATTACTTGCGTACCAGCTACTATTTCGTAGCGTCATGGCGTCTTCCACCACACGTCTACGTCATTGATTGCCCCGGTACCTCCTATAGTAGGCGCAGTCGGGCCGATCCAAATGACCGTACGGGTGGAGTCTGTAGTTGCAGTTGTACGCACGGGCCACGATGAAGTGCCAGTATTATAGCGAATATAGGCGGGAGCAGCCGCTACGGCATCTTTCGTGTCCGCACCTATGTCAACGCCTGAAGAACTGAGCGCGTCATATATCCACTTGCCACTTCGATAGGTTCGGACTACCGACGGCTGAGCGTCGAGAAAACCCGGATCGCTCGTGCCCACGTATAACGCAATGTCATCGATATCATGGACTCCGCTCGTCGTACTGCCGCTTCCCGCATTAAGACTTTTAACCGTAGTGGCCGTTTCAGTAATGCTGGCGCTAAGTGTTGGCATAAGCTGATAATCATAGCGCAGGTAGGCCGTATATGTAGAAGACCCGAAATAAACCCTTCCTTCAAGCAGGTGCCACACGCCGATCGCCGGGCTGTCGTCAAGGTAGATGTAGTCGGTCGCACCGTGCAGGTCTGCAGCAAGCTGACCGGTAGAATTGACAAACACATCAAAATGATCGGTTCCTGAGTTGTTCTGAATAGTGACGATCCCCAAACTTGAGGCTGACTGCACAATACGGAAGCGAATCCGAAACGCAGCCCAGGTCTTTCCAGTCGGTACTGAGGTAGACCAGTTAACACTGTCGCTGGTCGCGCCGGTAATGCGGCAGCCATACGTTCCACGAGCCGCGTAGGCGGTACTTACCGTAGGCGAGCCGTTCGTCCAGTCCCAGCCAGAAACATTCCCACTTTCAAACCCGTTAGAAAGCTGTGGGGTAACGCCTCCCCCCGGAGATGTTTGAATCCACACATCCCCGTCCGAAGGCGACGAAGGAAAGCTCGATCCTATATACGGCACGGCGACACTCACCGCGCCCGTTTGGCCGTTTACGCTTGAGACTGCCGGTGGTTTGTTTTGCCAGTTGCTGGCCGTGGAGTCATATGTCAATACGTTTCCGTTCGCAGGACTAGAGATACTTACATCGCTATCTCCCGCAAGGGTGGTGCTGCCAGAGCCCGTCCCGGTAATCGTCACGTTTACACGATTGTTCGCGCTGTCGTCTGCAGCTGTTATCGTTACGTTGCTTCCCTGAATAAGATTTAGCTCTTGCCGTGTGCCTACCGGAGTACCGCTTTTACTGACTTTGATACGCTGCGTATTCGTATCATTCTTTTGCGTGCCGTCGGCATTATGTTCGACCGAAAGATAATCGTTAAGAATAGTACCCCAGTTACCTGTATCGCCACCAACGTTTGGTAATCTCGACATTCGTCAGTCTATTCCTTGCTTGCTGTCTTTTTATTAGCCTTAAACCAGAAACCACAGCTTCCAGAGCTTATGTTTACTATAGTACCAGCCCCTGCGCTGCAACGTCAAATACCCCTTAAGCCGTCTAATTAGTGACGGCGGTATACAGAACGGTAGTCGTGTACGTTCCGGCGGGAGTCGAAGCGTCCACGCACGCACCATACCAAACTACTGTGTCTTCCGCTGGATCCGCCGCGCCTGTCGAGGATGCGAGGGAAACACCCACTTGGTCGCTTGGGGCAACGCCCGCAAACGTCACGCTCGGAACATTGCCACTATCCTGAGCTCCCGTGGGTCCGCTCCCAAAACCGCTCAGGCCGTCAACTCGGTAGCCCCACGTATTCATAGCAAGCGTCGTCGGTGCAGCAGCAGTGCCGCTTGAAGTATTGATACTGGCGCTACTTCCAATCATCGCGGTGTCAGTCGTACTAGTTGTCATAGTGAGATCATAGCCGTTCGGATTGTCAGTAAGCACTGAGGCCGTGTCGCTCTTAACCGTGCATTTGCCCGTTTGCGTCGGGAGAATATCGAGTGATATCGAACTCCCGCTCGTCAGCGTAATCGTGCATGACCCATAATTACAACCTCCGTAACTGCCACCGCCATACACGGTGGAATCAGTCGTGTCGGCGTAGGCCCGTCCACCCACAAAAATAAAGAGGAGCAATAACACGACTCCGCCTGCCATAATTTGTCGAGCTATCCTTACCATACTATTTTATTTTACTGCGCCTATAAATAATATGCCAGACAAGTGCAACCGAACAAACCGATAGAGCGACGGATGGCAATATAAGAGAATACACGACGTCGTAAGGTTGCGGTTCAACCTTACGTATGACAAACTGCACCGTAACGGCATCAGACATTGCGGATTTTCCATCTCTTACGGAGCGAACCTGGATGGTATTTTTACCCTGATTAAGCACGACTTTCGCGCCGTACGTGCCATCGTCGGCTGCAACAACCTGTGCCGCCTCGGTGTCATTAACATATATTATCACCGTGCTTCCCGGCTGGGCTGTACCGGAAACCCAGATATGGCCGATAGAAAAACGCTCGCCATCCGCAGGATAAGTAATGGTCGGCTTTAAAAAGCCGGGCGTTGACGGGCTCTGGGAACGCTTGCCAAGCTTAGAGCTGGGCGGAGATTCTATGGACGGCTGCTGCAACTGGCCGCTCCCGAAAGGAGGTTGTGACACTGGAGGCTGCTCGGGATTCTGTGAAGGCTGCTCCACCTCCGTTCGATGAACCAGCACTTCGGCCGAATCTTCATCGGTGCAATTGTCGGTTTCGCGAGCAATCAGCGTATTATCGCCCATCCCAAGAGGGACTTCAATCGCGTACGTACTGTCGGGCGCTACGGTCGCACTCGCAACAATGTTGCCGTTATTGATGACCGAGAGGGACATGCCGGCTTCGCCCATGCCTTTTACCACCACCGAAACAGCTTTGGTTTCAAGACCCGAGACCGGCTCCGTAATCGTCGGCGCGGCAAAGCTGCTGCAGATATTCGCGCGGATGTGCGTCGTTGCAAATGTTATCGATGAAATAGCCAAGCTGGCCAGGCCACAGCCAACAAGCAGCGCAAAACCGATTTTATTCCTGAGGCGTCGCGGCACGTTTCCTGCCCATGTACACTACGCCCAAAGTAAGAAGTAGCAGCAAGGCGCCAATCACAGCCAGTCGCGCAGCTGTATTTGCAACAAGTACAAATTTCGTTGGAAGTGTTTCGGTTTTACCGAGGTAACTCACCTTCCCGCTCACCTTGAAGAGGCCGAAGGTCGCACCATTCTGCCAGCTAATAGGAATGCTCCGCAGCTTTTGGGGAAGGACTTCTGGCGCGTTCTCATAAGTAAATTTTTCATTGCCAAATATGTCGCTCACCGTCATACTCACCTTCGCCCTAAAGTGCACCGAGCCCGGGTTAGCGATTTTTGCCGTTGCAGTAAGCGGCGCTTCCTGCAAGAACGGCACATCCCACTGGTCCAAACTGCCCTTCTCAATCGCGTTTCCCGAAACACGCAAGTACACGATCATACCGACCCGCTTCCGGGTAACAACTCCGGAAGTACCCTTGTCTTTCGTTTCCGCAAATATGGTCGCAAAGTAACTTCCCGCGCCCGTGCCCTTCGGTACGGTAATGGTAAATGGAATCGTGTGCTGATCTCCAACCTTCAGCGACCCGGAAGTCTTGCCAATCGTAAACCACTTGGTTATATCTACCGCGCCTTTAACAGGGCTGAAATATGGCTTATATTCCTCGCCAGAAACGCTATATGGCGTAACGTAAACCTGGTAATCCGTCGGGAGCTCGCTCTGATTAAGCACGAGCATTTCACCCTTATATGACGACCCCGGCGCAACTTCCGTATCAATAGAGGTCGGCGACACGGTCAAGCCGCCCGAAGCAGCCTGCGCGTCGTGCGCCATTACTCCGCTAGTTAGCACTGCGGCTATGATAAAAAGCGCCTTTATGTAACTGCGAACCCTGTGCATTTTCGTCATAGGTATCCTGTCCTAATTAGCCGTGGCCGTGTAGGTAACTTCGTCGGTATATGTACCTGTAGGCTGAGTAGTATTGGCTGCAACGCCATACCAGATTGTTGTCGTATCATTGCTAGCTGTTGAGGAAGTAGTCTTTAGAGTATTTGGAGAGCTGTTAGCTGGTACGCCAGCAAATTTTAATGCGCCTATGGCCGCGCTGCTCTGTGAAGAGGTTGGACCGGCGAGAAAGCCCCCGAGGCCATCCACGCGATACCCCCATGTGCCGGCAGTCTGAGCGGATGGACTCGCCTGCGTACCCGAAGAAGCAGTGATTGTATTTGATCCAGAAACAAGTGAGGTATTGGCGTCAGTATCTGCAAGTTGAAGAGTATAGCCAGCTGTATCATTTGTACTCACCGTGACAGTATCACTGGCGATGGTTTGCGCGCCACTGGCCGTCGGCGTCACGTTAACGTTAACTGTTCCGTTGCTCGTAAGGACGCTAATGACGGATCCTATCGCCGAACTAATCGTTGTTGCCGTTGTCGACGCGCCCGCTGCCGTCGGCAACACTACGGTACCCGCCAGGAGTGTCACTGCAAGTGCCACTCCTCGGCACACCTTGCCCCTTTGTGTCATACTATACCTCTCACTTATATAATATTCATTATACTACTTACGAGTGTAATATGACGCTCATGTTTTGTAAACCTACAAAAAGATTCGGCGACAATGTGGCAATTTAAAATACATAAAAAAGCTCCTGGCCGCCCGCTACAGCCTACGTAAGCGCCGCCTAATTTGTAAGAGTTAAAAATGCCTCAACGAGCTTCCTCGTTACAGGGCCGACCTTACCATCTCCTATGAGAGTGTCGTCTATTTGCGTAATAGGCATGACTTCCTTAGTCGTCCCCGTTATAAACATCTCTTGATAGTTGTCGAGCTCATTAACCGAAAGATTTTCTTCTTTATAAGGAATGCCGAGTTGGCCGCACAACTCAAGCACCACGTTTCTTGTGATTCCAATAAGAACATCCTCCTTCGGCGTAATGACAACGCCGTCTTTTACCGCCATAACGTTTGCGATCGTTCCCTCGTATAGCCTGCCCGTCTCCTTATCTACGTAAGCCGCTTCGACTGCGCCCCGTCGCTTCACCTCTTTGTGTGCAAGAACCGCGAGCATGTAGTTGAGCGATTTTGCCTCCGGAAGCTGCCGAACATGTGGCGTCGTAATAAGCTTACCCCCAATCTTGTACAGCTCTGGGTCCGGCGAAGAAATCGGGCCGAACGTTATGATAAGCGACGACTTCCCCGGAGTGATCATATAGGGATCGTCAGCCACACCTCCAGTAAGCGTAAGGCGGACGCCAGTTTCGGGCAGTCCGTTTTTCTCTATTCCCTCTTTTACTACGTCGGTCAGCTCATGCTCGCTTAGCGGCACTTCAAGCTCTAAAAAGCCAGCCGACCTGTAAAACCGCGCAATGTGATCCGCTAAGCGAAACGGCTCGCTTTTGTAGGTTCTTAGAAAATCAAAAACGCCGTAACCGCGCACGACGCTCAGATCTTTAACGGGCAACAGGAGCTTTTCTTCCGGAACCCATTCACCATTGAAGTAATGTAATATAGCCATTGTTTTCTACCTTTGCTATTTTAAC
>CAMLDM010000026.1 GCA_946479025.1 uncultured Candidatus Saccharibacteria bacterium
ACGCCGATCGATCAGTTTGACCAGGAAATTCACCGGTTCCTTGAAAAAATCAAGCAAGAAAAATTGCTGGAGCTACACGCTACAGCGTAACAAGATCGTCCTTTTTGTTATCACGTATAGAGTGTATAACGGCAAGACCGATCACCGCGATCCCCACCAGCCCAATGATGGCTTCGGGAAATTCAAAGAATATACCGAGTAGCAGCGTCGTAGCAAGCGCCGCAATTACATAATGCGCAGCATGTTCGAGGTAGCGGTAGGTTACCAGCACTTTTTTATGAACGATATAAAGCGTCAGCGACCGCACCCAAAGCGCCCCCACGCCAAGTCCGGCGGCAATAAGCAGCACGTCTTTTGTCACCGCGAACGCGCCGATAACGCCGTCGAAGCTAAAACTCGCGTCCAGAATCTCAAGGTAAAGAAACGATGCGAACGCAGCCATGCCGGTCTGCTGGAGTATTTTTTTACCCATCTTTTTTTCCGCCCGCGCACGCGACCGGGCAAACAGCTCCGAAGCGCCATGAATCAAAAGATACGTGCCGATGCCTATTACTCCGGCAACAGCCACTTCCTCAGAGTGATGATTGGAGGGAAGGACCACGATTACGACAAGGAGCAGCACACAGAGAAGGGCGTGCAGCCACTTTCGCCCAACGGCTTGCATAGGCTGTTCAACGCGCTGAATCCACTGCACGTCGCGCGTGTTATCAAAGAAAAAGTGCAGCGCCAGCATGAGAAGAAACATACCGCCAAATGCCGAAATGCTCGGATGCGCATCGTGAAGCACTGCCGCGTAATGGTTGGGATTGCTAAACGCCAGCTGCACCACTTGGTCGATCGGCAATCCAGAGCTGAACATGACGATCAAGATCGGGAAAACGATCCGCATGCCGAATACCGCAATAAAAATACCGAGCGTCATAAACATCCGTCGCCAAAACTCACTCATCGACATAAGAATACGTGCATTAATGATAGCGTTGTCGAAACTGAACGTCAGCTCGATAATTACCAGCATAAGAGCCACGAGTGCAGCTTGCCAGCCCATAAATGTGCCGACGAGCGCCAGCACGACAACGCTGATAATTCCAGAAACGGCAAAAATACGAAGTGGCGAATGGCGATGGGGAAGTAAAGGCATACTCACCAGTATACAGCAAAAGCCCCTCCGGGTAAGAGGAGGGGCTTCGTGTGCGGGCTAAAGTGGATTAGCGCTTCAGCATTTCTGAGAGCAGGCCGCGGCGGCTGGCGATGTAGTAGCCAAGAGCCGTGATCATCGAACCGATTCCGACCGTGCTGCCGATAAGGCTGCCCGTACCGGTGTGTGGAAGCTCAACAGGAGTTGTGACACATTCGGTGCTGTTCTTTGGCAAGTTTTCTTTGCCTGGAACTTCACATGGCTTACATTCTTCGCTACCCATTGGTACGCCTGGTTTACATTCTTCCACGCAGCGCTTGTCGCCCATAGGGATGCCAGGCTTACACTCTTCCTGCTTTGGCTGGCAGGCTACGTCGCCGATAGGCTTGTAGTTGCCGGCTTCGCTTGGCTTTACGGTGATGATCTCACCGGTTTCCGGGTTACACACCTTTACAGGAGTACAGGCGATGTCGCCGACTGGTTTGTATTTGTCCTGGTCTTCCTCGTTTACAACGATGATTTCACCAGTTTCAGGGTTACAAACTTCTACCTTGTTTGGCGGAGTAACCGTTACTTCTGCGGTACAGCTTTCGCTGGTAACCGTTTTGGTCTGACCATCTACTTTTACGGTAACCGACATTTTAGTCGTGTATGTACCTTCTTTATCGTAGGTGTGGTTAACCGTAGGAGTAGTAGCAGCCTGCTGTTTGCCGTCGCCAAAGTCGAAGGTGTAGCCTACGATCTCAGCGCCGTTTTTAGCAGTTGCCGTACCGTCGAATTTGTATTCCATGCGGCTGATCTTGGTAGATTCAAGGCTGTCACAAGTATAGACAGGAGCTTCCTCGATAGTAACTTCAGACGTACAGTCTTCGCTCGTTACTGTTTTAGTCTGGTTGTCTACTTTCACAGAAACGGTGAGTCGTGCGGTGTAGGTGCCAGCACTTTCGTAGGTGTGCTTGACGCCCGTAGGATTTGTAGTGGTCTGCTTTTTACCGTCACCAAAGTCGAAGGTGTAGCCGGTAATAGTTGCGCCGCCAGCGGCACTCGCCGTACCATCAAAGCTGTATTCGGTGCGGCTGATCTTGGTAGATTCAAGACCGTCACAAGTGTAGGTTGGAGTTTCAGGCTGTGGCTTGACAGTGATCTTCATCTGACAGTGCTCGCCTGAGACCACTTTCGTTGAACTTCCGACCTTTACGTTGGCAGTCACCTTAATAGTATAAGTACCTTCTTTTGCGAAGTTGTGAGAAATAACGTTTGAAGACTGTGTCTTTTTAGTACCGTCACCGAAGTCGAAGTTATAACCGGTGACGCTGGCGCCATTCTTCGCGCTGGCTTTTGCTGTGAAGCGGTATTCGGTACGGCTAAGGTCGACCGCAGCGAGGCCGTCACAAGTATAAACAGGTTTCTTTTTTGCTACGGCAATGACAGGGTTACCACATGAAGTGATGACTGCTGCTTTAAATTCGCCGTTGGAGTTAAAGAACACAAACGCAACGATTGATTCGCTACCGAATGATACGCTTGGCGTACGCTCGTAGTATGTCCTGCCGCCGATAACTTTTTTGTGACTGCCAGACATGTTGTGGCGGCCGATAGTCGTGGCGTTCGTTGCAACGGTTTCGCTGCCGACAGTAACGCGTCCGTCTTTGTGAACGGCACCCATTTTAGCGTAGGTGCTGGCGTGAGTCATCTCGGTATCCGTCAGGCCGTAGGCGTGGTAGATGTTGTCGAGGTCACCCGTTGAGTTAGTTTTGTATTTTGATGCCAAAGAGCTCGAGCTCGTCGCACCACAGAAAATAATTGAATTGCTGTCACAATCCGTTGGCAGGGCTTTTGAAATGCCTCCCATAAAGTTCAATAACAGTACGCCGCTCACAATAACGGTCAGAGCTGCTAAAGACGCATAAAACTTCTTCACACTTTCTCCTTTGTCGGCTCTCCACAAGCCTCACCTTAGTTTGCTCGTATATTATCATACATTGTCCTTTGTGTCAATTATTGTGGTAATGCTGGTTTTTCAAAGTGTAAATACCCGATTGTTCATGTATATTCGTGCACAAATTTGCTATACTGTCATATATGAAATCGTTGAGTCTTAGTAAACCACACATTATTCTTATGGTGGGCGTTCCCGGTAGCGGCAAGTCTTTTTTTGCAGAAAAATTCGCTGAAACATTCCATGCACCGTACATTGCGCTCGAGAGGATTAGTTCGCTCATGGAAGACCCGAAAGCGGCCGAGGAAATTGCATGGTACCAGCTGGGCGAGCTGCTAAAAACTGGCCAATCCGTCATTGTTGAGGGCGGCACCGACACGCGTACTGCACGCTTGGAATTCGCTAAAAAGGCCCGTTCAAACGGCTACGATACGCTGTTTGTATGGGTACAGACCGATCCGGCAACTGCAAAAGACCGTTCCACGCGCATGACTAAGAACAGCACGAACCGCATCATGGAACCTGAGGAATACGACCGTGCGCTAAAGCGCTTCACTCCGCCGTCCGCCATTGAAAAACCTGTAGTTATCAGCGGCAAACACACTTATGCCACCCAGGCTAAGGTTGTACTGAAAAAGCTAACCGGCCCACGCGCAGCAATTTCCACACACTCCAGTGCTCCAGTCCGCCTCGAGCAGCCCGGCCGCCGTAATATCACTATTCGATAGGAATCCCTAACATTGCCAACAATCACCGATGAAGAATTTGGCACGATCACTCTCCGCCGGAGCAGCCGGGCGTCACATGTCCGTATCCGCGTCGGACCAGATGGCAGACTGCGCGCGTCGCTTCCACTCTACGCGCCGGTTTTTCTCGTAAAGCGGCTCGTTAAAAATTCCCGCGAACAGCTACGGGCCATGCTCGCCGAGCAGCACGAAGGCATCGTGTTCGAGCATGGTATGCAGATCGGCAAAAGCCATACACTCATCGTAAGGCCGGTCACCGCCAAGCAAACTACCGCGCGTCGGCATGGGCAGCAGATCATCGTGTCTCTTCCGGAAGATAAAAGCCTGCAGCATTCATCGGTCGCCCGGAAAGTCCGCGACGTCGTGATCGAGGCGCTCCGCGTCGAGGCAAAAAGCTACCTCCCAAAACGCCTGGCATATCTCGCGGAGGCCGGCGGCTTCTCCTACGAAAAAATACGCTTTTCCCACGCCAGTGGCCGGTGGGGAAGTTGCAGCAGCAACGGTACGATCAGTCTCAATATCGCGCTCATGAAGCTGCCGTTCGAACTGATAGATTACGTTCTCGTGCACGAACTAAGCCATACGGTAGAGATGAATCACTCAAAAGACTTCTGGAATTTGGTTGAATCCGGCGATCCGCAGTATCAAGTTCACCGGGCATCACTAAAAAAAGAAAGCCCCTCTATTTAAAACGCTTACGCCTAGTGTATAATAGCCACAGTTATGTATGGTGGCGGGGTAACAATAAACAAACAGACGGCACAAGTCATTCGCATTGCCGGGTTAGTGGCGCCTGTTCTACTGCTCGGATACGGACTACTCGTACAGTACGGGATTATTACGAGCAGACACTACGCGAACGACACGGTGTTTTTTGAAATTATGATTCCGTTCATCGTTTTGGCATGCGTTCAATTCCTTTATCCGTCAAAGCGAGCGTACCAATCAGCAATTCGGCTCTTCGCATACCATATTGTTGCGATGCTGTACTTCGTGTTTATCGCCGGTTTCTCAACGCCGCTTGTTGCGCTGTGGATGCTGCTATTTCTAGCTTCGTACGCATATTTCTCCCGCCGAGGCCTCAGTCTTAGCATCCTCGCGCTTGTCGTCTCCCTTCTTATTGATTGGTGCATCCATCCCGACAGCATGATCCTAATAAGCAATACGTTCGCATTTGTTGCCGTCTCAATCGTAGGACTTACCGCTATTGCCATTAGTCGCGTTCAAGAAGTGGACGGCGTAGAGCTGACACGCAGCAGAGCCCAGGAATCACTTCAGCACGACCGTCTTCTTACGATCGTCAACAATTTGGCGGATGCGGTGCTTAGCACGGACGAAGACGGTATTATCAGAATATATAATGCAGCAAGCCTCAACCTGCTCGATACCAACAATAGCCTGAACGGCCGTCATATCGATGAGA
This sequence comes from uncultured Candidatus Saccharibacteria bacterium, assembly GCA_946479025.1. Next base: position 5,247 of record CAMLDM010000026.1, read on the forward strand.
TCCTGACACTCCACGACGCCGACAAAAACAAGATCAAGCTTTCCGACTGCCTTCAAAAAGCACGCGGTGTCGTTGTGCGAGATGATCTGACGATGCCGCTTGAGGACGAGACGATCCGCCTGGAAGTAACCTATTCGCCAATCCGGGGCAGCTACAAAAATTCCAAGAAATCGAGCCAGCAGGACGGCTATATTCTTATCCTGCGCGACGTCACAAAGGCCAAAAGTCTGGAGGAAGAGCGCGACGAATTTATTAGCGTCGTTAGCCATGAACTACGTACGCCGATTACCATCGCCGAAGGAACCATCAGCAACGTCCAGGTGATGATGGGACGACCTAATATCTCGGAGAAGATGCTGCAGGACGGAATCGCAACCGCGCATGAACAAGTCATGTTCCTGGCAAAGATGGTAAATGACCTCAGTACGCTTTCCCGTGCCGAGCGCGGCGTTGCCGACACGCCGGAAGTTATCGGGGTACGCGGCCTTGTCGATGATCTTTATAACGAGTATTCTCCGCAAGCCAAAGCCAAAAATCTTCATTTTGACCTTGATCTTGGCACACATCTCGGCGAAGTCACTGCCAGCAGCCTTTACCTGCGCGAGCTCCTGCAGAACTTCATCACCAACTCGATCAAATACACGAAAGAAGGCGGCGTTACGCTGGCAGTCAAACGCAAGGACGACAAGATCATTTTCGAAGTGAGCGACACCGGCATTGGTATCAGTAAGTCTGATCAGGCGAAGATCTTCAACAAATTCTACCGCTCCGAGGATTATCGCACTCGCGAGACGGGCGGCACGGGCCTTGGCCTGTACGTTGCCGTCAAGCTGGCGAAAAAACTCGGCACCAAGATCGAAATGAAAAGCCGCCTCAATCACGGGTCAACCTTTGGCTTCGCGCTGCCGTCAAAGACAAAAACAAAGGACGCGTAGGTTATCTATCAATCTTTATGCTGTTAGCCGGGGAAGCAGCGATCGCTACGTTACGCCCCTTCCATTTAGTGGTGTGCCTGGTGTATCCCCACACGCTCTGCACAAATAAAATAAGCTCCTGAAACACGACCACCGGCCAAAGCAGCCCGCCAAGCCACCACTTTCCACGCCATACATAGCTCGTATAAACACCGTAAAGCGCCATGAAAGCAGAGGTCATCCAGAAGGCCATCGCCTGTGTCTCGGTCCAGCCGAAAATAAACCCACTTAGCAGCGTAGCCGACGGCAAGTTCAGAAGTGCCAGCACGACAAAGCCCAAAATCGCACTCGATGGCGTTCCACCAACCGTAGGATAAAGCACGCGGCGGCTGGTTTCCAACTGCGATTGCCACTTTTTCTCGTAACTGACGCCAAGCTCCTCATTGCTTATAACGCAGCGGTACGTACGCCCAAACAAAGCTGCAATGTACGCTTCCGGGTTCACGGTGTTTTTATATAACGTCAATCCATCTGCTTTCTTTAAAAGAGCTTCGCGATTAACTATCCATGCGGCACACGCCGCGGCCGGCATTTTAGGCCGGTTCAAGATCAACAGCCAAAAATACCTGAGCGTCCCCAGCAGAACGCTCGCCCGGCGAATGTCGGTCCGCTGCGGAATCACCGAAAGCATTTCTAGTTTCTCGTGGGCCATCCGACCCACCATCCGGCTAATCGTCGTCGGCTGGATAAACGTGTCAACATCAAGAAACAGCGCATACGTACCGCTCGCTTCGCGTGCCAGCACGTCTAAGGCATGATTTTTACCGAGCCAGCCCTTTGGCAATGCCGTTCCTGGCACAAACCGCACGCCTGCATGCGCAAACGAACGCACAAGAATGGACGTATCATCAGCCGAACTGTCATCAAAGACAATAATCTCAAGCTTTTTATAATCGCTTGCCAGCACCCGTTCCAGACACTGCGTCATAGCATGCGTCTCGTTCCTGGCCGGGATACAGACGCTGACGCTCGGCGCACTCGTGGGCGGCTTGTAGGAATCCCGGATAAGCGATTGCTTCAGCGAGCGCTGCAGCTGCAAGGTAAAAAGCACGATGATACCGGTTAGGATGCTCGAAATTATAATACATAAAACCATATCCACGATGTACTTATCGTACCATGCTTGACGTCGGGAGGGTAGCGCGTTATAGTGGTACTTGACAGTCTGCCTACGAGCAGGCTATTTAATTTGGGAGAGCACACTTTGGCAACGAAGGATAAAAAAACAGCAGCCAAAAAAGCTGCGCCGACAAAGACGAACGTGACTCGCATCAAAGCGAGTAGCACTACCGCACCCAAACAAAAAGAAACGAAACCAACCGAAACAGTAAAAAAGCAGACCGCAAAGACAAAGGGTGTCCGCAACCCGCTTAAGCCTCTCGCGGCAATCGGCGGTTATTTCGCCGGTGCATGGTACGAGTTAAAGCAGGTCCGCTGGCCAAACCGCCGCGCTACTTGGGGAATGACGGCGGCAATGTTGGCATTCACCGCGTTTTTCGTGGTACTTATTTTGCTTCTCGACGCGTTATTTAAATATCTATTTGATCTAATTTTAGGATAAGGAACTATGTCACAAAACCGATACGACTCAACCCGCCAATGGTACGCTATTCACACTTACAGCGGCTACGAAGAAAAAGTAGCCGACAGTATCCGCCAGAGAATTAACGCCGTCGACATGGCTGACAAAATCTTTGACGTCATGGTACCGAAGGAAAAACAAATCGAAATTAAAAACGGCAAACGCAAGGTCGTTGAAAAGAAAATTTTCCAGGGCTACGCGCTAGTTGAGATGAAGCTCACCGACGAAACGTGGTTCATCGTACGCAACACGCCGGGCGTTACCGGCTTCGTTGGCAGCGGCACCGAGCCAACACCAGTTTCCGACTCTGAAATCACCAAGATCAAGAAACGTATGGGCGTCGATGATCCGAAGCACCAGATCGACTTCAAGGAAGGCGAGGTGGTCTCTATCACCGACGGTCCGTTCAAGGGATTCGACGGCGCGATTTCAGAAATCGACACCCAAAAGGGCAAGATCAAAGTCATGGTCAGTATGTTCGGCCGCGATACGCCGGTTGAGCTCGACGCACTCCAGGTTACCAAAGTCTAAGGAAAATAGAGGAAGACCCGCATACGGCGGGTCTTTTGTTTATATGTCAGATCACGAGCACACCGTCATCCGCGCATTCATTCCGCACCCCGAAGAGCCGACCAACTACCTTCGGTCTCCGAGCGGCGAAATTCCAGCGTACCTCCACGATCACAACAATGGCACGTACGAACAAGGACTTCGCAAACTCGGCCAAGGATTGATCGGCTGCATCAACCTTTCCGTTCACCGGCGCGTACCGACGCGCGAATTGGAGGAAACGGCAGGGGAGATCGTCTACGAAACGAAGCCGCTCGACGGTTTCACGCCTCATCCGGACGATCTGTTCCAATGGCATTAGCCCTTGCTTTTTCTCCTTAAAAAGCATATAGTAGTGAAGTTACGCACTCGGTAATACGAGTAAAAGAAGGAAAATATAATGGCAAAGAAAATTATCGGCAACTTGAAGCTTCGTATTCCAGCTGGCCGTGCAACCGCAGGTCCTCCAGTAGGTAGCACGCTTGGTCAGTGGGGTCTGAACATGATGGACTTCATCAACCCGTTCAACGATGCTACTAAAGGTGACATGGGCAAAGACGTTATCGTGCATATTCAGGTGTTCGAAGACCGCACCTTCGCCTGGAAAAGCCTTGGCCAGCCAGTAGACGACGCGATCCGCGACGCTATCGGCATCAAAAAAGGAAGCGGCAAGCCACACAGTGAAAAAGTTGGCAAGATCACCCGCGCACAGCTTGAAACGATCGCAGAAGCTAAGAAAGATTTTCTTAACGCGAACGACATGGAAGCCCGCGTAAAGATCATCGCCGGCACCGCACGCTCAATGGGCGTTGAAGTCGTCGAATAAAGCAACCATTTTTAAAAATGCACCGCATCCGAAAGGTATGGTGCTTTTTAATTTTATTTACATTTTTGCAAAGTTATTTGTACGCATAATGGGAGTATGCTACGCTTAGTGTACGTAGGTAACATGTAAAGGAGGAACACATGAACACCGAAACACTTTCTCTCAATACCAAGGAGCAGCTTGAACCACGAGGCACCACGCTTGCAGATCTCGAAGCAATCATCGAAAATGCCGCGGCGGCGCTAACGCCCCACGAACGGGCAATTCTGGAAAATCCCAACCCGACGCCACCAGAGCTAAGGGTAGCAGCTCAGGAAGCAAGCCCCGAAATAACGTTCGACGGACTTCTGCGAAAGACTCCGGAAATTGAAAGTCCTGGCCGCGACCACTCCATGAAGTTAAATATCAAAAAGGAGACTGACTGGGCATTTAAAGCCTGGTAGGCGGCGTGCGTGGTTTATCTTCATGTTTTTAACCATACGGCGCAGCGACAACAGTAAGCCCGCAACACTATTTGAACAGGCGCAGACCGCCACACATCTGCATCTCTCTAACAATAAAGTACAGGTGCAGCTTGCCAAGCGACTCAGCTTCCCAATGACATACTGTCAGAAATTAGATGATGGCAGTTTTCAGCTTGGTTATGGCAATACCAGCCCCTCACAAAACGAAGAGTTTTTGAAAATAACCATTCAAAAAGACGGAACAATTGATATTGAACGCGATGCGCGCGCGACGCTACCAGTTTTTTACGGTTACAGCGAAGGGATTTTCATACTAAGCAACGATTACGGCACTGTGGTTGAAGCGTTACCGAAGCTCACTTTAAATTCAGACGACATCGTGCTTACTATCGCGCCGCGGCGCTTCCACCGCCCAACCTTGTGGCATGAAGTGGGGATGCTTCGTAGCGGAGAGGCGCTCCACGTCGGCGTGAGTAGGACGCCCGTTAAAACCATGCCTCGTGGACGAACATGGATCGGCACCAACGACCTGCCGGAATCTGACCCCGAAGAATTTCTGCCACGTTTGGATGACACGCTGGCTCGACACCTCCGCGCCTACGTTCCGTCGCCCGAGGAGCATCCGCCAGGATTTGAGGTAAGTGGCGGTCTGGACTCTTCAACAATTCTCTTATATTTTGCTCAAACGCACCCTGGTGCAGCCTGGCATGGCATGAGCATCTCGTATCCTGATTTGCAGCGAGTCACACAAGCCAATAAACTCCACGCCATATCGAGCTACGCGCCGAACGGAACGCTTAGTCTTATAAAGATGGAGCAGATGTACGACGAGGCATCCGCCAGGTTCACCACCGCTGATCCACGACCGTTCTCGGTCATCGACAGCACCGGCACCGCAAGCTTTGAAACGATCGCAAGCACTCTTGAAAAAGCGGGAGTGACAACTATCTTCAAAGGCAACGGCGGCGATAACCTTTTCGATCACAACCTCACCGCAAGCTGGCAGCTCGACATAGGAGAAGAACCGATGAGGCGCGTATTGGCTCAACTACCGAACGACTTTCTTACCGACCATTTTCGCGATCATCTGCGCGCCCTTAACGAGGGTAAAGGCGACGAAGAATATAAGCTTCCGACCTTATCTACAAGCGCCTGTGGATCAGACCCAATAGTCAACTCATATATCCACCACGGCATCTGGCCGGCAAATCCATTTCTAGATACCGATTTCTTTACCTACTGCCAGGGGCTTCCGTACAAGTTCAAGCACAACAAGCATATTTCAAGGATTTACTACCGCGCTAAAAACTGGCCATCCGTTCTTTATGATGAGACATACCCGAACGAAGTCCCCGAAGACGATCTCGAGAAGCCATACCTGACTGATGAGTTCGCGCAGATCATAGAGGATTTCGCGAACCGATCAGTGCTCGACTACCTGGGATACATCGACGCAGTAAAAATGCTTCAGGCATACCACGACATCAAAAATGGTGAGAGAGCCATCGATCCGGGAATTTTCACCATAAGCCTGTGGCTCAATATAGAATTTAATTTGCATCTTGCAATGCGCGCAGGCCAATGGCAGCCTAATTAATTCTCAACACCCGCGGTCGCAGCATTGCCAAGCGTCTCATGACGATGGCGCACGACGAAAGCAAGGGGACTGGGGCGGAGAAGATCAACCTCACCTCGAATCCTCACCGCGTCGAGGCACGAGAGTTCAGTGACCTCGCAGCCAGCGGGGATTTCACTTTCCCGTAGCTTTTCGTATACTTGCTTTATGGCACATATCCACACCGAAAAAGGCCAACACGACCATACTATCAGTATTTATATCTTTCGTACCGATTTTGCCGAGCCGAAGGTGATGCTCCATTTTCACCGAAAAATGAAAATCTACGCCCAGTTTGGCGGGCATATTGAACTGAACGAGACTCCATGGCAAGCAGCTCTTCACGAACTCCGTGAAGAAAGCGGATACGATATCGACCAGCTGAAGATTTTACAGCCACCGCAGCGACTGAAACGCGTCGAAAATGCCATAGTTCATCCGCAACCAGCTGCGCATGTTACCATGACATACCCATCATTTGGCGGCCACAACCATACCGACAGCACGTATGTCTTCACGGCAGACGGGGAGCCTCGATACAAGCCGGAGGAAGGCGAGTCCACCGACATCCGTCTCTTTACGCGCGAGGAGGTCCTCGCCTCGGATCAGATCGACACCATTACGCGCGACATAGCCTTGTATGGTTTTGATGAGATTCTGGCTAACTGGCAGCCGCTTTCCCTGGGTGAATTCAATTAAGTTGTAAAAACTGCTTATGTCATTGACCGCCCAGCTATTGCCGGCGCTATAATAAAGAAGGTCGTGAGAGTACTGGTGGAGAACCTTTTTACTAGCAGACCTTAATCAAACACCCGTGGGCATACACACTGGCTGAGCAGCAAAGCGTCCCTGTCGCACGTACATATTCGATCGCTACTTCAGGATCAAAGCAGTTTTCAAGCGGTGATTTCTGTTTCCTCGTAGCTTACTCTATAAATTCCGCAGCTGACCATCTTTCTAGTTGTCAGTTTTTTATTTACCTAAAATAAAACAGTTTTTCTCGAAAAAGGAGTAAGAATATGGCAAAATCTATCACCATTAACAGTCCGGTTGACGTCACCGCTATCGGCTTCGCTCGGAACATGCGGACATACCCACGCCGGATCGAATTCGAAGGCATGACCTACGATTTCATCGACGCGGGGCTCCGTACCATCATCCGAAAAGGCGACCGCATCGCGCAGATCTTCACGATGACGGATGGAGCAAACGACTACCGCCTCAGAAGCGAGGCGGGAAACTGGACACTACTGAGCATGACTCGGTAGAGATGAGCAAAGGAGCCGTACAGGAGCGGCTCCTTTGCTTTTTGACTTAATTAATAAAAAATTATAGAGTAGTTATAGTTCATTCAGTTAAGTGAACGCTTGAGAAACAGGGAGGTTCTATGTTCGGCATGTCGAGCTTCGCAACAGGCTTCGTACTGATCGCAGGCATCGCCGGCACCGTCACACTCTTCGTCGGGTGCTTCAACGCCTGGGCAGGGGCCTCGATCGCCAAGTCCGCAAGTAGGACTCAGATCGCCCAAGCCAACGCGCGCAAAGCCGAGGCCGAGCTGAAGCGTCTCGAAGGACGCGATGACTCATCCGCCTGACCTCTGGGCCGCGGCGTGACGCACAGTCCGCCGCGGCCCGCCCGCAATTC
>CAMLDM010000027.1 GCA_946479025.1 uncultured Candidatus Saccharibacteria bacterium
CGGGGTGTGGCGCAGTTGGCTAGCGCGCGCGGTTTGGGACCGTGAGGTCGAAGGTTCGAGTCCTTTCACCCCGACCATGAAATTATCAAAAAAGACTCCTTTTCGGGAGTCTTTTTTGTTTTGGACTGGAATTATCGTACGTTTACCGCGTCTGCTTTTACGTAGCCGACTCGGTTACCGATTTGAATTTCCAGATATTTGGTTGCTCCATGAAAAACCGTGTGATCATACGGGAACGAACTGTCGCTCGCCCATGCGTAGAAGTGATCGGTCGGTACTTTGCCAATTACCTTGTAGCGCTGGCCGGCAGTCATCACGTACGGTAGTGGGGCCGGCGTTGGGATATACCACGAGGCTGGTGGAACAGCCAAGAGATCGGCCGGATATTCCGAGCGTTCCGGAATTGCGCGGCCGTACACAGCTACATCTGCGTCTGATTTTGGCGTTACATATTCTCCCGATGTAGGAAGTGCGGTCGACGCGCGCCACGGGCTGAAGAACCAGCCGGTTTTACCGTTTACCCACACTTGATACCAAATACCATCGCGATTCAGCTTTCTATCGGCCACGGCAAACGTCTGGCCGTAGAACAGCCGCGCTGAATTATTAGCCATGTCCGTATTTCCCTGACCCGTCACTTGGTCGGTGAAAAGCGGCGCGTTATTGTCTGGGTCGCTGCGTAGGTAGACAAAATTAGTAGGCTGTTCGGCACATGCCTGCGCCTCATCCGCGCAGCCCGTTACCATCTGTGCATTTCGCTGCCACGACGATGCAATTGTTACCATGTCTTTCCCGTGGTCGTTTTTAAACCAATCGCCATAGTTATGATGATGCTTGCCGTGAACGCTTGGATGCCACGACGAGCCTATCATTGCCATGTACTTTTGCCAGTTCCAGTACGGGCCTGGGTCAGTGTGCATGCCGGCAATACCGGCAGCTGTTGCCGATGGAACGTTGTCATGACCGATAATGTGCCCGCGATCGCGTGGAATGTCGTATTTATGAGTCAGGTATTTTACCAGTTTCGCGCTGGCACGGTACATTTCGGGCGTATAATCGGTGCCACCGGTTGCCGCGTGACCAATATGCTCGATCCCGATACTATGCATGTTCGTCGACCAATTGCCGGCGTGCCACGCAATATCCTTATCCTGCACCATCTGGTAAATCGTGCCGTCCGCATCGACCACGTAGTGAATTGAGGCGTAAAATGTGGGATCCTGAAAAGCGGCCAGCACGCTCTGCAGGTCACCCTCGGTGTCGTGAATAACCACCGAATTTATCTTCATGTCTTCCGGGCGGTTCGCCTTATCGTAATTTCCATAATCTTCAACATTGCCGCCATTGGCAGTGTACGCTGCCGGCACCACTACGCAGTGGACATCCGGCGGACATTCCGCGGGAAACATACCGTCGTTTGTTTGCGGCGTCTTTTTCAGGTTCATTTTCAACTGACCTGGCAACTTGCTCGCGTGCAGCGGTCGGCCGTTTTGGTCGAGTTTACCGCTCGGGTTTTCTCCCATGAACGATTCCGTGGCTGGCGTTGCGTGCGTCATTTGCGGCGCCACCCCCACAATAAAAGAAGCCGCTACGACAATGAATATTGTCCGTAACAGCCTTATGGATCTGAATTTCCTATGTAATGTTGGTGATTTTCTAAGCATCCGCGCCCTCCCATTTACATTTGTTTACCATCTAATTTTAGGACGTGAAAAACTGAAGAACAACTTGAAGCGCACCCGACAATCGCCGCAAAACAGGTTGGAAATCGGCATTGTAGTATTATCAACGAAGCGCGTGTTTAGAATTTAAGAGTCGTGATGATGATATTCATACACCAGCGCATGCCCTTTTCCGCGGGCAAGCAGTATACGATTCACCGGAACGGCCACCACAAACGCTGCCACGAGGGAAAACGGCATCGTTATCCAGAAGAGTGGGTTGTTCAGGCCGGCGTTCATGGCGCCGGGCACGACTGCCATCACAAGATTATCCGTTACTTCCATCGACAATATAGAAAGCGTGTCTGCCGCCAGAACAGTAAGCACCGCCGCCTTCAACCCTAGGCCGGCGCGAAGAAGCGGAAGCGTCGACAGCGCGTAGCCGCACATGAACGAAAGGCCCGTAGACAGCCCGATCGTCGGCGCGTTTGCCAGGCCAAACATCGTTCCTAAGATCATGCCAATGATTTCGCCAATCGAGCAGCCCAGCAAACAGTGCAACGTCGCACTGATAGCCATTCTTGTCAGCATTTTACCTTCCATCACTTTTCCTCCCAAAGACTTGTTCGACGTATCCGTCCGTACCCTTTACCCAGTGTTCAATCACCTTGCCGTAAGGGCGGTCGGCCGTTTTTACCTGGTCTTTCGTTACTAGCGCATACTCGTCGATTTCCGACGCTTGCAGCCTCACTCCTTCCAGCATATCAGGCTCGAGCGGCGCCTTAAAGATAAACTGGTATGTTTGAGCAAGGTCGCTCTTTCGGTCAACCACCGCCACAAATTCAACGCCCGCCGGATCAACCTTAATGCCCGTTTCCTCGTATGTTTCGCGGATAGCACCTTCCTTCGGCGTTTCGCCCGGATCGATGATGCCGCCGGGGAACGTCCAGTATGGCTTGTAGTTCGCCTTGACGATCAGCGCTTGGCCAATGCTATTTTCCAGGATCATTGCCGAACTCGCCACTCGCTTTGGCAGCCTACTTAGCCAGCGCTCGGTCCTGCTTTTTCTGGAAATTCGCATACGCTACTTGGCAAACTCGATCGCGCGGGTTTCGCGGATGACATTAACCTTGATCGTACCAGGATACTGCATGGTGCTTTCGATCTTTGTGGCAATGTCGCGGGCGAGCTTGATTGCAGAGAGATCGTCCACGGATTGGGGCTTCACGATTACGCGGATTTCGCGGCCGGCGCTGATAGCGTAAGCCTTGTCGATTCCCTTGAAACTAGTGGCGATATTTTCAAGATCGCGCATGCGCTCGACGAAATTCTCGGCGCTGATGTTGCGCGCTCCCGGACGGGCGGCAGATAGCGCGTCGCACACACGGACAACCAGTGCTTCCGGCGTTGTTGCCTCGATGTCGTCGTGGTGCGCCTCAATAGCATGGACGATTTTCTCATTCATGCCGTATTTGCGCGCCAGCTCCGCACCGATATGGTGATGCTTGCCTTCAACCTTGTGCGTGACCGCCTTGCCCACATCGTGAAGCAGCGTCGCAATTTTGGTCGTACGGACATCGGCGCCGATTTCTTCGGCGATGAGACCCGCCATGTGCGCCATTTCCGTACTGTGTAGTAGCACATTCTGGCCGTAACTGGTACGGAATTTCAGCTCGCCAAGCAGGCGCAGCATTTCTTTCGGAATTCCGGCCACGCCAACTTCGCGCGCGGCGTCTTCACCGGCACGGACAATTTCTTTTTCGATCTGCTTTTCGGCTTTTGCAACGACTTCCTCGATACGACCCGGATGAATACGGCCGTCTTTCATCAGCATTTCAAGCGAGAGCCGCGCTACCTGACGGCGGATCGGGTCAAAACTAGACAACACGATCATGCCCGGCGTGTCATCTACCAGAATATCCACGCCGGTTGCGCGCTGCAGCGCTTGGATATTACGGCCTTCTTTACCGATGATACGGCCCTTCATTTCGTCGTCGGTCAGCTTCACCGCGGTAACGGTTCGCTCGGCCGTCACCTCAGAACTCATACGCTCCATGGCGCTCACAAGAATCGTCTGGGCGCGCTCTTCAGCGTCTTCCATGGCTTCGTTTTGCAGTTTGTTCACCAGGCCAACAAGATCATGCTTGATGTCGCGCTCTGTCATCTGCATGAGCTTCTCGGCGGCTTCGGCTTTTTTAAGGCCGGCGATTTTTTCCAGTTTCTCCTGCTGACGGGTGCGGATTTCACGGATCTCAGTTTTCAGCTCTTCCGCTTCATCTTCGCGTTTACGGAGCTTCTCGGCGCGCTTATCAAGTTCATCAATCTTTTTATCGAGCGACGTTTCACGCTCCGCAAGGCGGTTTTCCGTTTTTTTCCACTCTTTGCGACGTTCATTCTCCAGCTCGATCGCTTCGTCTTTAGCCCTGAGGACGATATCGCTTGCCTTGCTTTTAGCCTTTGCGATTTCCTTCTCGGCGGTATTTTTACCGGCAACCTGGCGGCGCTTTTCGTAGGCAACCGTACCGCCAACGCCAAAAACAACCCCAAGAACTGCGGCTATTAATCCCTCTATCATAGTGTTTCCTTTCTCCGAAACCACGCCCGCGTGTCGCATCTAAACTGTATCTGTTATCAAGCAAATCGGTAGCCGTGGCTGGAAGTTTCAAAAATTTCATCAAAGTCTAAACTAGACTATTTTTATTGTAGCGCTTTTTACGTCAAACCGGCAAGCTTATTTGCGCGGTTTTGTAATATGTGCGTCGCCACCATAAAACGGCAGGACGATCCGCTCGTTCTTACCGCTGTGAAGCGCGTCCAAAACGGCCTCTTGCCAATTTTCATCGGTACTGCCGACAATCGGAATATTCTCACTGGCGGCGATCGTATTAAGCACCGTCAGCCCGATCCGAAGACCAGTAAAGCTGCCCGGCCCGGCAAATGCGCCGATACCGGAGATATCCTGAAACGTTTTGCCGTTTTTCTGTAGCTGCCCCTGCAAATATCCTAAAAGTCCTTTCGCGAGCTCGCGGTCGGCTTGCCACTCGTCGTCATAGCGCCAGTCACCATCAGCGAGAGTCAGCTTACACACGGGCGTAGAAGTATCAAGAAGCAAGATCATGCGAGTTTCTCCAGAAGTTCCCGGCTTTTTTCGCCGCCAGCTTCTAACTCCACACGGCGCGAATGTTCAGCCGGCGAGGTTATGTGGATACTTAGTCGGTCTACCGGCAGCACGCCGCCCACGATTTCCGCCCATTCGATAACCGTCACCGTTCGCACGTCACTTACCGTTTCGTATAGTTCCGCCGCCATGATGCCCGCGTCGTGAAGCCGATAGAAATCGTAGTGCGCCAGATACAGACCATCCCGCGCGTCATATGCGCGGCTGATCGTAAAGCTCGGACTCTGCACGTCTTCATCAACGCCAAGCCCTACAGCGACGCCCTTTACCAACGTCGTTTTGCCGGCGCCCACGTCGCCTACTAGTTCGATCACTTCGCCGCCCTTTAAAAGTGCGCCCAGTTTGGCGCCAAAAGCCTTCATTTCAGATTCACTGTGTACCTCTATAATCACTGCGGTTTATTATACCATCAAAAACTACCATTTCACCTGGCACTTTTTTGCTCCCTCGCGTATAGTAGAGCGTAAGCAGTATGCGTATTTCTGATGTTACAATCGAAACATTGCTCGAACGTGGAGGCGCGGCTACAAAAGAGCAAATTGCTACTCTCAAAGAAGAGGGTGCCCGTTCAAGACGGCCGCTGCAAGACATTGTCATTCAAAACGGTATCATGGACGAAAAAAGCCTGGTGCAGGCATTTGCCACCTACGCGCAGATTCCGTTTATTGAGATCGACCCGCGAGACATTCCGCAGGACGTCCTCAATAAAATCCCCGAGCGCATCGCCCGGCAATACAATACCGTGCTCTTTAAAATCGACGAGGACGGCACGCAGCACCTCGCGATGGACGACCCTGACGACGTCCAGGCCGTAGACTTCATTCAAAAAGAGATCGGTGAAAACACCAAAATCTACATTGCCACGCGCAGCAATATCCTCTCTTGTCTCGAGAATTACCGCGGCGACGTTAACAAAGAGCTCAACCAAGTTATCGACATCCAGCGCGAAGACAGCGGCGAAAGCCAAAATGTCACCGAGGCCGACATCGCCGAAGATTCGCCGATCGCGCAAACCGTCAATCTCCTGCTCGAGTACGCCATCCGCTCAAGCGCCAGCGACGTCCACATTGAGCCGCGCGAAGATTACGTGCAGGTACGCTACCGCATCGACGGTGTCCTAAAAGAGGTCAACCGCCTGCCAAGAAACGTTATGGACGCGCTCACCAGCCGTATCAAAATCCTCTCGAACCTCAAGATCGACGAACGTCGCGTACCGCAGGATGGCCGCTTTAAAATCAAGGTTGCCGGGAAGCAGTACGCCTTGCGTGTCAGCACGCTTCCGGTAGTCGACGGCGAAAAAATCGTCATGCGTATTCTCGACGAGTCGAACCAGGCCGTCACCCTCAAGGAGCTCGGGTACTGGGGCCATTCCCTCACCGTCATTTCGCAGGCACTCACCGAACCGACCGGCATGGTGCTCATTACCGGGCCGACCGGTTCGGGTAAGTCGACCAGCTTGTTCAGCATCTTAACGCTTCTTAATACGCCAGACGTCAATATTTCCACCGTCGAAGACCCGGTCGAGTACAAAATCCCCGGCGTCAACCAAACCCAGACCAATGCCAAAGCCGGAATGACGTTCGCTTCGGGGCTTCGCGCATTGCTTCGCCAGGACCCGAACATCATCATGGTTGGTGAGATCCGCGACAGCGAGACGGCCAACCTGGGCATCCAGGCCGCCCTTACAGGCCACCTCGTGTTCAGCACGCTCCACACCAATAATGCCGCTACGTCACTGCCACGCCTTCTCGACATGGGAATCGAGCCGTTCTTGATCGCCAGCACCATAAAGGCCGTCGTGGGTCAGCGCCTGGTGCGGCGTCTCTGCATGATATGCCGCAAAAATGTCGCGCCGCAACCTGAAGAGGTTGAGGCTATCACCCGCCTGTTCAATCTGCGGCAAAACCAAAACTTTGCCTATATTCACCAGCTTGAGCAGCAAGCCGTGCAGCAAGGAGTAGGCGGCACCACACCGCTCGGCACGAGCGAGACAACCATCGTCTCTCTATGGAAAGCATCTCCGGAAGGCTGCGACGAGTGCAATCATACCGGCTACAAGGGGCGCATCGGTATTTATGAGGTCCTTGGCAATAGTATCCCTGTTCAAAAACTGATCGTCAGCAACGCTACGAGCAACCAGATTCAGGATCAGGCCATTCTTGAGGGCATGGTAACGATGCAGACCGACGGGCTGATAAAGGCACTGCGCGGTGACACGACCATTGAAGAAATTCTGCGTGTCACCAAGGAATAGCCATGACAAAATTTACCTATATCGCAACCAACTCACAAAACAAGTCGATCAGCGGCACACTTGACGCAAGCAATAAGTCGGCTGTCATTTCCGCGCTGAGCAAGCAGGGACTAAGGCCGGTCAGCGTCAAAGAAAATAAGGGAATTTCCTCATTCAGCCTCAACGACCTTCTTGGCGCAAACCGGGTAAAGGCCGACGACCTCGTAATGTTTACGCGTCAGCTTAGCGCCATGGTCGGCGCCGGCGTGCCGCTCCTGCGCGCGCTCAACTCCCTTCAAGAGCACACCGAAAGCGCAGAACTCAAAAAACTGCTTGGCGGCATCATAAAAGACGTCGAAGAAGGTGCGACACTTGCCAACGCGCTCGGCAAATACCCCAACACGTTTAGCGACGTCTACATCAACATGGTGCGCGCCGGAGAAGCTGCCGGTATCCTGGATGAGATACTGAAGCGCCTCGCCATGCAGCAGGAGAAAAACGCCACGATCCGCAAAAAGGTCAAAAGCGCCATGACCTATCCTATGGTGCTTATTGGCATCACCATTATCGCCTTTTTTGGACTCATGCTGTTCGTCATTCCGCAAATTGGCAAGATCGTCGGCGACCTCGGCGGACCGGATGCTAAGCTGCCAGCATTAACCTTGGCAATGCTTGGAATAAGCAGTTTCATGACGCACTTCTGGTTCGTGGTACTGCCAGCTATCGCTGGAGGGATTATGCTGGGAATGCGCTATATCAAAACGCCAAGAGGCAAGTTGCAATTTCACCAGCTTACATTGAAGCTTCCGGGCATTAAAACTATCGTCACAAAAGTTGCTATCGCCCGGTTTGCCCGCACGTTTTCAGCCCTTATGGGCGCAGGCGTCGCCGTATTGGAGGCGCTCGACGTGACAGCGCGCGCCGTCGGTAACGGCGTGTACGAAGAGGCTCTGCGCGACGCTGCCAAGCAAGTAAAAAACGGCGACACGCTGTCGTCCGTCATTGAAAAAAATCCACTATTCCCGTCTATTGTTGCGCAGATGCTCGCTGTCGGTGAGGAAACTGGCCAGACCGACGTGGTCCTCGTGAAGGTAGCCGACTTTTACGAAGAAGAAGTCGATGTCGCCATTGACGGGGTGAGCGCCATTATTGAGCCGGTCATGATCGTCATTATGGGCGGAATGGTCGGCCTTATCGCCGCCAGCGTCATGATGCCTATCGCCGGGCTCGCCAACCAAATCAAGAGCTAGAAATCAAAGTGCTCATGGTATACTGGTAATAAAGAATTTAAGTGGGCAAACAGTGGCGAAATTATTCTACCAGGACAAGCCAATTATCGGACTTGATATCAGTCAGACTGGTATCAAGGTGATGGCCGTTGATCCGAAAAAATGGCTCGTTACAGGGTACGGCTCGGTCGATCTCGACCCGGCGAAAATGCAAAAATCGCTTGAAAGCCACGACGGTTACCTAGCTGAAAATATCGCATCGCTACTGAAGGATAAGCTCATCGGTGAACTGCCGAGTGAACAGGTTGCTCTGGGCGTGCCGACCGGACGGACTTTCTCGCGCACCTTTACCGTCCCCGCCAACGCCGAGGCAACGCTTGCCGACGCCGTGGAAATTGAGGTCGAACAGTACATCCCTATTCCTATTTCATCGCTTTACGTCGACTACTCCGTTATCGAACGCACCAAAGAACAGCTCACCGTTATCATGTCCGCGGTACCAAAAACACTGGTCGACAGCTGCATGCAGGCCACCATGGCCGCTAACCTGCAGCCCATAATGATCGAGCCGGGCATCAATGCTGTTGCGCGCGTTCTTGAAGCCACGGAAGAAGGACACCTGTCAACACTCATCATCGATATCGGCCCGGCAAGCACTGACATCGCCGTGCTCGATGGCGGCGCTATCCGTGTGAGCGGAGGCCTTGGCATCGGCGGCAATACGTTTACGCTCGACATCGCGAAAAAGCTCGGGGTCGCGCTTGAAAACGCCCACCAGCTGAAGGTCCTCAACGGCCTCTCCGCCGGACCACGTCAAGCTAAAATTACCAGCGCCCTTGCTCCAAGCCTTGAGCGCATCCTCACCGAAATCCGTAAAGTGATCCGCTACTACAACGAGCGCCTTAGCGATGACAACCGCAAGATTGAGCAGGTAATCGTCGTGGGCGGCGGCAGTAACGTCCCGGGTATCGGCGATTATTTCACGAACGAACTTATCATGCCGGCGCGTGTCGCCAGCCCGTGGCAAAAACTCGATTTCGGCCACCTTCCCCAGCCAAGCAAGCAGTTCCGCCCACGTTACATCACCGTCGCAGGCCTTGCCAGTATCGACCAAGCGGAGATATGGAAATGATAAATCTTCTACCCCCGGATGAAAAACGCCAGCTCCGCGCCGCCCGGACGAATACGCTCCTGGCTCGTTACAATGTCATTTTTCTTGGCGCCGTCGCCTTCATGGGACTGGCGGTAGGCGTGACGTTCATCTATCTCACCACCACCAAAGCGAACGCCGAGCGGACAATCGAAGAAAACCAGGCCAAGGTGGGGCAATACGCAGAGACTGACGCAAAAGCAAAGAAATTTCGGAAAAACTTAGCCACGGCCAAACAAATCCTCAACAACGAAGTCACATACACTAAGGTTATCCTGGCTATCTCGCGTTTAATGCCTAGCGGCACCGTGCTTCAAAACCTCAACCTCGACGCCCAGACGTTCGGCACCGAAACGTCGCTTATCGCCCAGGCAAAATCGTACGAAGACGCGCTAAAACTCAAAGACTCATTCCAAAAATCACCCCTATTTAGCGACGTTCACTTCCAAAGCATCGCCGCCTCCAGCGGCGCTGACAATGCCGGGTACCCCATTACCGTCACACTGAGCGTCACGCTTAAAAAGGATGCAGCAAAATGACAGACAGTCACCCCCTTAATGCCGTAGGACTACGCCTCATGCTTTCGCTTTCGCTCGTTGCTATCGCCCTGCTTAACTCCGTGGCACTTTACTTCATTTACGGCAGCCTACAAAGCGTAGCAACCGATGTCAGCCATGCTGTCGTGGACTCCAGCGCCAGTCAAAATAACATCCAAACTCTGCAGCAGATCAAACGGGAACTCGCCGATAAAGAAGATATCATTGCGCGGGCCGGCGACATTGTAGCCGACAGCCAAAGTTACCAATACCAAAACCAGATACTAAACGACCTGAACGGTTATGCCAGTCGGGCCGGCATTCATATTACAAACATCGACTTCTCAGCCACCCCATCAACTACCACGCCTCCGGCCACGGGCACGCCAGTCGCTCCGGCCGGTGTAAAGTCGACCTCCGTATCCGTCACGCTTGCCAATCCAGTCCGCTACAACAGCATGCTACGCTTCATCCATTCCATTGAAGAAAACCTTACGAAAATGCAGATATCAAAAGTCAGTCTGTCCAAAGGTTCGACTGGCAATACCGTCACAAGCGAAACTCTTACGATACAGGTGTACATAAAATAATATGAACGTTAATCTCTCACTTCCAGCAATAAAGAAAATGGTCGTCGCATTTTTACACCGCTTCCATGTCATGATTTTTGTCGTGGTGGTACTTGGCGGGGTCATCACCGTCGTTCTTCTCCTTAACGGCATCGTCATCCGCTCCGGTGAAAGCAACGGTTATCAGACGCCGGATGCCGCGTCCGCGAGCTTCGACCAAGAAACGATTAAAAAGATCGAGGATCTAAAGACGCGCGACCAAAGCGATACCAACCTCGATCTTTCGCACGGCCGGACCAATCCTTTTGTTGAGTAGCAAGCGGAAAACGTTTATACTAAGGATATGCTACTCGCTGGATCTCGACTGATACATACCCCGGTTATGGGCCTGCAGACCGGCGCAGAGCTTGCGCGCACTTCCCGGCCTATTATTGACCCTCGTACGCTTGAAATCGTTGCATATGAGCTAACGGGGCCGCTGCTTAATCTTCATCCGTCGCTTCTGCGCATCGCAGATGTCCGTGAATTCAGTGACATCGGCCTGATCGTTGACTCAAGCGACGAATTTGTGTCGCCGGACGATATCATTAAAATCGGCGAAATCTACAACCTCGGCTTCGAGCTTGTCGGCATGCCCGTCGTAGATGAAAAACACCGCAAGGTCGGCAAAGTTGACGGCTACACGATAGAAACGGTCGGCTTTGTCATTCAGCAGCTGAGTGTCAAGCGGCCACTACTTAAAAGCCTTAATGACACACAGCTTCTTATTCATCGCAGCCAAATAACTGAAATCAATAATTCCGAGATTGTCATCCACTCCGAAGTGAAGCCCGCAGAACCTATCATGCAGACGGTGCGCGACGCTTACACCAATCCGTTCCGCAAAAATCCCGGCACCCAGACAGGACACATGGATCAAAGATAGTCGTCGCCGGAAAGTGCGCGTTTTATGTCGTCATAGCTGAAACCTTGGCGCGCCAGATACTGCATAAATTTTTGTTCATCGGGGTAGCGCGCACGCTTTTTCGCGATTATTTTCTGCAATTCATCTTCGTCGCTACGCGAAGAGTCCGTGAGATTCCGCTCAATGATAGAACTCTCCACTCCTTTGGCCCGTAGCTCGGCCGTAAGTTTTCGCCTGCTCGCGCCTTTCGTAAGATTACGATTTTCCACCCAGTAGCGCGCGAATTTTTCGTCATCTACATAGCCTTTTTCGACCAACCGATTAAATACCCGCTCGGTGATTTCTGGTGAAACGCCTTTCTTGGTGCCACCGGTTTTAGTGCGCGTATCACGTGTTTTTCGATACAAGTAATCACGCACTTCCTTTAATGAATGCGGTCGCATCAAACAATATTCCAACGCCCGGGCGTAGGTTTTTCCAAACTGGCTTTCCGTTTCCAGCTCCGTCAGTTCTTCCTCGGTGTATTCTTTGCCGGTCCGAATGCCAAGATCAGCCACCTGAAAAATGTCCAAGCTAAAGCGATACTTCCCGTCAACCATCACGTTAACGCGGTTCTTGTCTTTTTGCTGGGCAGTGATGCCGGTGATTTTCATTTGTAATAAACTGTCGCGCTGGCTAGGCGCGGCACCTTAGTTTACGCAGCTTCTTCGGCTACCTTCTGGCGAACCTTCGCTTCAATTTCCGCTAACACCTCTGGATTATCTTGCAGATACTTCTTGCTTGCTTCACG
>CAMLDM010000028.1 GCA_946479025.1 uncultured Candidatus Saccharibacteria bacterium
GCTACGGCGTTGGCGTACTGCAAACCCTGTGTACACCCCATCTCACCGTCCTGGCAAAGTATATTTTGAAAAACGTATGTTTCCAAAAACAATGTTAATGCCCATACCGTAAGACCAACAACCGCGCCAAGCGCGATTATTTGCAGCAGCTTTGCGGCGCTCACGGGCACCAGAAACACTCGCCGGTTTTCACTTTCTCCCTCACTCATCTCCAACTCCTCTTCGTATGGAGCTATTGTACTCGTTTTTTGTGCTTTTCGCCAGTACGCGGCGTAATAAGCTGCTTGTCGCTCCGCTGAAAGTACCAAAGCGCGCCGAGCCCGGCCACGAGCACACCGCCAGTAACATCGAGTGGCGTATGCACAAGTGCCAGTACGCGACCAACACACACTGCGAGAGTCAGGAGCGCAAGTATAATTGTCAGGGTCTTGCGCCTGGTCTCAAACCATACTGCAAGTGTAAGAAATGCCGTAAACAGCGCATGATCCGACGGAAAACCCGGATTGTTCAGATACGATGCGCCTGGTGCAACCCCAAGAATCTGAAACGGCCGCTCGCCGCTCGGCTGATACACCGCCGCCAGCAGCTTTGCCAACAAATATGCCGTAAGTCCCGCCATAAGAATCCGTGCATACGCTTCGAAACGGTGACCTTTTGGCACTAAAAAAAGCAGGGCGTAGCCTGCAATAATAACGATTGGAAGAATTGCGCCATCAGCAAATAGCTTTATAAGTGTTTGTGTCGTCATGACTTCAGTATACACCTGAAACTTTATATGTCGCTAGCCCAGCCGTCCGCTCCGCGCCACCATGTACCGCTCGATACGCTGGGGCGTCCAGCCGCGATGATGTAATTCGTCTTTCAGCTTGCCCAGTAGTGCCAGCCGGAAGGCCCTCTCGTTCGCAAATCCGCTGCGGCGTACGATCTCCGTGAATGTCAGCCTCTTCTGCATATCACGAAACGCGAGTGGATTCAGGCCCAGTATTTCCGCCCTTAGCTCGCCTTTACGGTCGTGCCGCTGCAAAAGCCGGTCAAACTGCGACTCCTGCCGGCGCTTGCTCCGCGAAAGCCTGCTGGCTCCCGGTACGGCTGATGCCACCGCAGTTACAAGAAGCAGCGTCGCTACTGTTTTGGTTGCTATTCTCATATCGTCTAGCCTCCTTCATAAGCGGATCTCATGAATCGCTTATGCTTACAGTATAGAACGTGAAAATATGTGAAAAGAATGTAATTTTAGCAACGACTTATTGCAATACGCCAATCGCCCTAGCGGCCACCAATACCACCGTAATGACCGAAACGAGCGCCTGCACCATCATCAGAAGCTTGGCACGATGAGAGACAGGAACCGTATCAGCCGATGCGAAGTTAGTAACGTTGGTGGTAGAAAGATACAAGTAGTCAGTAAAACCCGGCAGCCAGTCCGCACCACCAATATCTTTATGAATCATCTGCGGAAAAAGAAAGTCCCGCTCACGTTTGGTGCTGACGCGCCGATCAGGCCCGCCGCCGTCCATTTCCCAGTACCAAAGCGCAAACATAAAGATATTCGTGATGTAAATCGTAAACCCATTCTGTAGAAGCTCGTGCCCATCGATGCCACTGGCGCTTCCGAGAAGCAACGCGCGCACCAAATACACAAGCGAGAAAATATTGATAATAGCGATAATAGCAATGAGGCTGAGTGCGAGTAGGCGCCGCTGCCGGGATACACGATGGTAACCGTCTGTTGTAACAATCGCCAGCGAAATCATTAAAAACGCCTCGAACCCAATAAGCAGAAACTTATTATATGGCAACAGTGAGTCATTCGTGAACAGCTGCATGAGCATGATCACGACCACGCCAAATTGCAGCTGCCATATAGGGTCGTGCGTGCGGCGAAAGACTTTGCGGACGTTCAGGTTCATATCGATCTAAATTATACCACAAGCGTTATGATACGCTGACGCCAAAAACGAAGCCCACGCCATACGTCACGACCGACGCAAGCACGATAATGCCAAGTTGCCGGACAGCACCGCGGACAATGCCTTTCCCACTTGAGGAGCTTATGTATCCACCAACGACCATCCCACCAAGAGCCGTAAATATAATCGCAAGCCATACTGCCGCTGCGCCACCTGTAAAAAACCATGGCGTAAGCGGTGCAAGCGCGCCGAGCGTAAACAACACGAACGACGAGCCTGCCGCAACCCACGGAGAACCCAGCTCGTCAGGGTTAAAGCCCATCACCTGCCGCGCATAGACCTCCGTGAGATGGTGATCATTCTGAGCAATTTCCTTGGCAGCCCTATCGGCCGTACTGTCGGCATGGCCGCTTTTCGACAAACTGTCGGTCACTTGCTCAAGCAGCAGCGGACGGTCGTCCCGTATCAACTTGCGGATATCCTTTAAAATACCATCAAAAAGCTCGACCTGCGCTTTTACCGAGATCCACTCACCCGCCGCCATACTGACCGCTCCGGCAACAAGTCCGGCGAAGCCCGAAAGAAGCACGTTATGAGTACTCGCCCCCGCACCTGCAACAGCAAGCACAATACAAAGAATGCTCACAAGGCCATCATTAACTCCAAGAACTGCCGCTCGTGCAGCACCACGCTGCACCTGTAGCGCGCGGCGCGCTAAGATTTCACTGTCTTTTTTTCTGTCCATTACCATAGTGTAACATTTCATAATCCGCTTTTGATAGGCAGATGCTCGATTGTTTGCTTGACAAAATATAGTTTATGATATAAGCTACTTATGACATAAGCTAATGGAGAAAACAATGTCATCCCGTACGCAGCTCATCCGTGAAACGTCCACCGCCATGACGCGGGTTATGTACGGTTTTCGCTACGCGTTTGGTCAGGCGGCCGGGCAAAAAGCCACGACGCTTCAAATCCAGGCGCTCAGCCTCATCCGGCTCAACCCGCGTTCGTCCGCCAAGGAAATCGGTGATTCGCTCTACCTTTCCTCATCGGCAACCACGCAGCTTATCCAACGGCTGGTTGACGCCAGCATGATCCAGCGCGAAAACGACCCCGCCGACCGGCGTTCAGTCAACTTGTCGCTAACGAAAAAGGGGGAGGCTGTGCTGCGCGATTTCGGCACAAAGCATGCAGAAAAATACTACCGTATTTTCGAGGTCCTGACGGACGATGAGCTGAAGGCATTTACATCGGCGCTAACGAAATTACATTTAATAATTCAGGAGCAAAAGAACAATGACGACAAATAAATTATCAAAGCGGGCCGCCGCACAAAAACACGTGCACAACCGCATTCTAGTGCAACTTTTCATTTTCGCGGCGTTTATCATAGGAGTAACCGGCTTTATTACCTATGACATGGTCCAGGAGCATATGAGCATCCTTTGGGTTATCGGCGCGGTAGCTATCGGTGTTGGCGTCGGGCTGGCAATGGGCCGCATCTTCGCACTGAAATGGCACGAGGATACGCAAAAAGTCATCCTTCAAATGGATAAACTCAGCTTCCTTTTAATTGCTGGTTACGTCGCGTTTCGCATTCTCAGCGAGCAGTTCCTCGGTCACATTCTGCACGGTCAAGAACTTACCGTTATCACGTTCAGCCTTCTTGGCGGCATCATGATCGGCCGGCTTGTGGGCATGCTGCGAAGCATCTCAACGATTCTAAAGACACAAAATATTCTTTAGTTTATATATTCTTTCCAGTGCTTCGGCTGCAGGTCTTTCAGCCTTTCGTCTGTCAGACATTTCAGAAGCAGCCGTCCGGTTTCAGCGTTCGTAAAGAGCGGTATATGATTGTCGATTGCCAGGCGGCGGATGTAATATCCGTCGCTGTTCACTTTTCCCAGCTCCGGTACGTTCACTATTAGGTTGAGCTTCCGCTTTTCAATGAAACTCGCCACGCTTGGTTTCTTTTTTTCGCTTATTTTATGCAGCCGTTTCGATGCAATGCCGTTCTGTTTGAAAAAATCATGCGTGCCAGGCGTCGCGTAAATGTTCCAGCCATCGCGCTCCAGCAATGCAGCCACATCAATAAATTTATGCTTCTGCGCGTCAGCTAGGCTGATGAAAACATCCTTGCCTTTTAATTGCTGTTCGGTCGCCAGCCACGACGTATAAAACGCCTCTTCGAGATCGGCGCCGAAGCACGCAACCTCTCCGGTGGACGCCATCTCAACTCCGGCTACCGGGTCGGCACCCTTCAATCGGTTGTATGAAAACTGCGGCGTCTTCACGCCGACATGATCGAGCGACAGGGTTTGGTAAACCGTATCGTTTTTAATGCCGAGCATCGCCTCGGTCGCAATCGCTATGAAATTATGCCCCGAAACTTTCGAGACAAACGGAAATGAGCGCGACGCCCGCACGTTGCATTCAATCACCTTCAGCTCGTTGTCCTTGGCGATGAATTGGATGTTGAACGGGCCGGTTATTTCCAGGTTTTTCACGATCTGCTTTGCGATAATCTTGGCGCGGCGAACGGTTTCAAGGTATAAATTCTGCGCCGGATATACGACCGTCGCGTCGCCGCTGTGCACGCCGGCATTTTCGATGTGTTCACTCATGGCATAGATAACTAAATCTCCATTTTGAGCCACACCGTCTATTTCCAACTCTTTGGCGTTCATTATAAACTGCGATATCACCACCGGATGGTCGGGCGAAAGCTGGGTTGCTTCTTGCAGATATTGCTTCATTTCCTGCTCTGTGCGCACCACGTTCATGGCGCCACCAGAAAGCACGTACGAAGGACGAATCAAAATTGGATAGCCGACTTTTGCCGCGAACTGCCTGGCGCTTTTCAAGCTGCCTGCTTCTTGCCACAGCGGCTGATCGATGCCGAGTTTATTCAGCATTGAGGAGAACTTTTGGCGGTCTTCGGCGTTGTCAATTTGCCGGGCACTGGTGCCGAAGATCGGATAACTCGCACACGCCAGCGGCAATGCCAGATTGTTCGCAGTTTGACCGCCCACCGATACGACGATACCTTCCGGTCTTTCAAAATCAGCAATATCCCGGATCCGCTCAGCTGTCAGTTCTTCAAAATAAAGTCTGTCCGAACGGTCAAAATCGGTCGAAACCGTCTCTGGATTTGAGTTGACAATGATCGTTTTATAGCCGTTTTTTTGCAGGGTTTTGCCCGTATTTACCGCGCACCAGTCGAACTCTACTGATGAGCCGATGGAGTATGGTCCGGACCCGATAACCGCGGCTGTCTTTTTGCCGAGCGGCTTCACGTCGTGACGGTCACCGTGATAGGTCATGTACAGATAGTTCGTCTCGGCGTCAAACTCTCCCGCAAGCGTATCAATCTGTTTTATCACCGGCGTTATTTTATACTCCAGCCTGAAACTGCGAACGTCTTCTTCGCTTATATTTTTTAGCTTGGCAATCGCGCTGTCTGAAAATCCATGCTGCTTTGCCTGGCGCAGCAAGTTTATTTCCAGCGGCTGGCTTGCAAGTTTTTGCTCAAGCCGATGTATCGATGCGATGTGGTGCAAAAACCACGGATCGATCTTTGAAAGTTCATGCAGTTTCTCAACGGAATTGTTGGCTCGCAGCGCTTCGTAAATGGCGAAAAGCCGCCGGTCGGTGGCACGTTCGATTTCCTCAAGCGGTTTTTTAAATGAATACGGATGAACGCCGATCCCCTGAGCGCCGACTCCTAGCATGCGCACCGCTTTTTGCAGTGCCTCTGGGAATGAACGGCCAAGCGCCATCACCTCTCCGACACTTTTCATCTCCGAGCCGATGTGGTGGTCGCTCGCCTTAAGTTTTGCAAGATCCCAGCGCGGCATTTTTACCGCGATATAATCGAGTGCCGGCTCGTAAAACGCCGACGTCTTGCCAGTTACCACGTTTTTGAGTTCGTGCAGTTTTTTACCCAGCATGAGTTTGGAGGCTACAAATGCCAGCGGATACCCGGTCGCTTTTGACGCCAATGCGCTCGAACGTGACAGACGGGCGTTTACTTCAATCACGCGGTAGTCGCCATCCGCTGGGTTCAGCGCGTATTGGATATTACATTCACCAATGATTCCCAGATGGTCGATCGTTTTCAACGCGACCTCGCGCAGGTGATGATACTCTTTGTCGGTCAGGGTTTGCGATGGTGCCACGACGATACTCTCGCCGGTGTGAATGCCCATCGGGTCAAAATTCTCCATATTACACACTGCGATCACGTTGCCGCCGGAATCCCGAACAATCTCGTACTCAACTTCTTTCCAGCCGGCCAAGTACTCCTCTATCAGCACTTGCGGCACCGCACCGAGCACCTCACTTACCCTTTGGCGAAGCTCCTTCTCATTATTTATACGACCCGAGCCAAGGCCGCCCAAACTATAGCCCGAGCGCAGCATAATCGGGTAGCCGATCGTCTTTGCGGCTGCAACTGCTTCTTCCGCGCCGTAGGCACTAATGCTCCGCGCCGTTTTCGTTCCGATTTTAGCCAACGCCGTCTTGAAAAGTTCACGGTCTTCCGTTGTTTTTATGATGGAAACCGACGTGCCAAGTACAGCAATGTTAAGCTTTTTCAGCACACCCTTATCGTGCAGCTCCAGCCCCAAATTGAGTGCCGTCTGCCCACCAAAACTTAGCGCCACTGCATCCGGTTTTTCGCGCTCAAGAACTTTTGTCACCGTCTCGACGTTCAGCGGCTGAAAATACACGCGGTCGGCCATATCGTCGTCGGTCTGCACCGTCGCGATATTCGGATTGACCAAAACCGTGAAAATCCCTTCTTCCCGAAACGCCTTTATCGCCTGCGATCCGGAGTAGTCAAACTCGCCCGCCTGCCCGATCCTGAGGCCTCCCGAACCTAAAATTACTACCTTTTTGACTTTAGTTTTCATACTCATAGCGACTTATAAAACCTTTCAAATAACCATGCCGTGTCCGTGGGGCCTGCGCTCGCTTCCGGATGAAACTGCACTGAGAAAAACGGCTTCGTTTTGTGTGCGATACCTTCGACAGAGCCATCATTCAAATTCGTATAAGACACCTTCCAACCTTGTGGCAGCGTTTTCGCGTCGATGGCGTAGCCATGATTTTGGCTAGTAATATACCCTTGATCCGATCCGATCTTAAGACATGGTTGATTGTGACCGCGATGACCGTACTTCAATTTGTACGTTTTCGCACCTGCCGCCAGCGCCATGATCTGCGTCCCCAGACAGATGCCAAAAACCGGCCTACCAAGAGTCAGCGCCTTACGAGCGACAGCAATCGCCTCCTCATAATCGGTCGGGTCGCCCGGCCCGTTGGAAAGTAACACGCCATCGTACGCTTCGTCCGTGTAGTCATAGTTATGCGGCACGCGTTTCACCAGCACCGGAAATTCGCACAGTTTACGAACAATGTTTTCCTTGGCGCCGCAGTCTACCAAAATTACTTTCTTTTCATGCGCGTTATTGTATATGACCGGCTTTTTTATTGAGACAATTCTTTTCTCTATGTTCATATCTTTCGGTACTGTCTTGCGCATCGCGATCGCACCGCGCATCGTCCCGGCGCTCCGCAGATGTTTCGTCAGTGCCCGCGTGTCCACGTCCATAAGTATCGGGACGTTCTGCGAGTGCAACCACTCTAAAAGCGACCGGTCGGCACCGGAATGACTCCAGTTCATAGCCGCTTCGCTGACGATCACGCCGCTCACCTGAATTTTTTCGGACTCTGCCGCACGTAGATCTACGCCGTAATTTCCGATGAGCGGAAACGTGAACGCAAGTATCTGCCCGGCGTACGACGGGTCTGTCAGCGATTCGACATATCCCGTCATGCCCGTATTAAAAACGACTTCGCCGACACAGGTTGCAGTTTGGCCAGCCGGGATCTTCCCGCGGAACAGGGTACCATCGGCGAGGTCGAGCCGGCCGGGTGTCGGCATAAAAAAATCGCCCCTCACGGAGCGACGAAATAACTGAGATGAAGTTTTGCGTGGCGTAATTGGAAGTTTTTTCGTCATACTTTGAACAGCTTATCAGACGTTCACATAAAGCACAAGCGATTTCATACTCGCAACTGGTTGCGTATTCGACGTGCGCAGTATAAGCTAAAATAAACGGGGGAAATATGGGTGAGTTGAATGAGAAGTGCGCGGTTTTTGGCGCGTACGGAAGCGGCCTTGAGGCGGCAAGATTGACGTTTTATGGGCTGTGGGCGCTGCAGCACCGCGGCCAAGAAAGCTCAGGAATTGTCAGCACCGACGGCGAGCTGCTTCGTCAGTGCGTCGGGCCGGGACTCGTCGCCAACGTCTACCGCGAAGAGGATCTGGAGCAGCTCCCCGGACATATCGCGATCGGCCACAACCGCTATTCCACCTCGGGAGAGGCAAATAACGCGCACGCCCAGCCTATTTTGCGCCGCGACCGCCAGATTGCCGTGGCTCATAATGGAAACCTGCCTCTCACTTCTGCGTTAAAACGCTTCCTACACGAACGTGGCATCATTACCAAACGACTCAACGATTCTGAAATGATGACAACAGCCATCGATTGTTATATGGGCGAAGGCGACTCTCTCGAACAGGCTATCACGCACACTTATCCTCTGCTGCGGGGCGCCTTTTCGGTCGTGGCCATGGATACGCATAAACTCGTCGCCTTCCGTGACCATTGCGGTATCCGGCCGCTCTCTATCGGAACTCTCGGAGATGGTTATGTCGTAGCATCGGAAACCTGCGCTTTTGATACGGTAGGAGCAACCTATCTACGCGACGTTCAGCCGGGCGAAATGGTAATCATCGATGAGCACGGCATTACATCCACGCAGTTAGCACCCGGCACACAAAAGCTGGATATTTTTGAACTCATTTACTTTGCACGGCCGGACAGTATCCTACTCGGTAAGCGGGTCAACGAAGTCCGTAAAAATCTCGGTCACGAGCTGGCCAAGGAATTTAAAATAGACGCTGACATCGTCGTACCGATTCCCGATTCTGCCGTCCCGGCAGCGCTTGGCTATTCAGGAGAAAGCGGCATTCCATTTGAGATGGCCATCATGAAAAACCGTTACATTCACCGCACGTTTATCCGGCCGACCCAAGAACTGCGCGAACGTGACATAAAAATGAAACTCATCCCGATCATGGAAAGCTTGAAAGGAAAGCGAGTCATTATCATCGACGATTCTATCGTCCGCGGCACGACGCTGCGAAAAATCGGCGAGATGATCTATGGCGTCGGCGCAAAAGAGGTTCACATCCTTATCAGCTCGCCGCCCGTCAAATACCCCGACTTCTACGGCATCAACACGCCAAAACGTTCGAGTCTCATCGCCGCAAGCAAAACGGTCGAGGAGGTAAAAGACTACCTACAAGTTGACTCGCTCGGCTATCTTTCGTACGAAGGAATGATCCGCGCTACAGAGCTTCCGGCCGAAATATTTTCCACGTCGCTCTTCAATGGCGTCTATCCCATTCCGATAAGCGACGATGAAACGGCCCGTTCTACCGAAACCGATCTTTCAAGTACCGTCGCCCTTGCTTCCTAACCTTCGGCGCTCGGAATTTCGTAAAAATCGCCGTGAGCAACCCTACTCATGTAGCCGAGCCCGGCAAGTTCGACAACTTGAGGTAAGTGTGTCACGACGATAAACCTGTCCGCTGAAGCTGCCCTCGCGCCTATGCTGCGAACTATACGCTCCACCATTTCTTCTTTGCTTAAGGCTTCCGGGCTGTCATCGCTAAGAAAAATCTCGGTGATAACGTCGTTTTTATCTAAATCCACCCCCAACCTCGCCGCAATCAGATTTGCTGATTCTACAGCGCGCTTTGCAGGTGATGATACAAGCACAGCTTCCGGCGCACCTTCACCAAGCGTAAATGCAAGATCCCACGCGCTGGCATCTACTTCTGCCGCCCCTTGCTCGGTAAGGCTTCCACTTCTGGCATCGTACCTTCCGTGGCGGACAACCAGTCGGTAATTATCCGGGCCTGTCATGCCGCATCCTCATTTAGCATGGCTATCAGATCTTTCGGATCGGAAATATCCGGCACAAAATTACGGTCTTCGCCGTATCCGTGCTTTTCAGCAAGTTCATATGTAAGCCGCAAAGCCGAGTAATCCTCCAGGCCAATGCCAACCGAATCGTACAAGGTAATTTCATCGTCCCTCTCGCGCCCTTGTTTTTCACCTTTTACCAGCTCGTGCATCTCGGCAAACACAAGACGTCGCGCCTCCTCCTCAGAGTAATGCTGGATCTCCCCTTCAATGAACGATTGGTCAAAATATTCCACGACCAAGCGGCAACGCGGCAGTACCGCCAGTTCCAATTCTGTCTTACCCGGGCAATCACCCCCAAGAGCATTTATGTGCACGCCCGGTTTCACCCAGTCGTTTTTGATAACCTCAACGTGTGCCTTCGAGGCGGTACACACCGTAATAATGTCCGCGCCGCGAATCGCCTCTTCGGCGCTCTGGCAGCGGGTCAACGTAAGTGAGGTTTCGCGCAAATTCCGCTCGAATTTGTCCATTGCCTTAGGGTCCGTATCAAAATAGCGAACTTCTGCGATATCACGGACGAGCTGCAATGCCCGCACCTGAAATTCGCTCTGCGCGCCGGTACCGATAATTGCTACCACTTTGGCGTTTTTACGGGCCATAAGATCGCTCGCAAGCGCGGACGCCGCAGCCGTGCGCAGTGCAGTAAGCAGTGTCATCTCGCTGAACATCAGCGGGTAGCCAGTATCTATCCGTGCCAATTGCCCGGTAGCAACCACCGTCTGCAAGCCGCTGTCAGGATTTTTAGGATGGCAGTTCACATACTTAAACGTGTAGTACGTATCATCACAGACCGGCATAAGTTCGAGTACGCCGCCTGGCACGTGCATAGCAGGCCGCGGCATCTTCGTAAACTCTTCCCATCGGGCAAAATCGCGCTTCATCGCCTTAATAAGATCACGCATGTACGCCTCAAACCCGTGTTGCTTCACCAGCTCCACAACCGCTTCAACAGATAAAATTTTCATACTCAGCCTTTCTTGTGCTAGATTCGTGCCGACCAGCTTAAGTGGTCGCCCTCCTTGAGTATATTGCTATTATATAAAGCTTGCAATGCGCCGAATATTATCCTATTGCATCTTGTAACGACTAGGACTATGCTATGTGGAGCAATGCGATACGCATAAAGAGCGCAACGAACAGCGGTCTTTTTT
>CAMLDM010000029.1 GCA_946479025.1 uncultured Candidatus Saccharibacteria bacterium
CATGAAATCGAACCACGTATCGGCTGCGAGCAACGTTGCCAGAACAGTAAGAACAGGGCTTGCCCAGGGTGATTTTTTACGCAAAAAGTAAGTCGCGAGCAGGCTTACCGCAAGCAGCACGATATCAAACTCCACCCACATGGCACGCCACGGAATAGTAGCATTCTGCTCGGGAAGCGTGAGCTGCAAATATAAAATCCAAGGCACCAGCGCCACGCTTAGCACTCCGTAAAACCAGCTCATCCAAAAGGGTGCCTTTATTTTTGCTGTCCCTTTTTGATTATTTCTTTGCGTCATTGTACTTCAGCCTCCACGACCCGATACTCGCCTCCATCGAACACCACCGCCCGAGAATCTTCCAGTTCGATCATGTTTTTATGGAATTTTCTCACGATCGGCATGACCTCGGCAAACTCAGAGTTGTCGGCGTGTGGCATAACGACGAATGGGACGAGATTCAATCCGTCTTTTATCACCTCTTCGGCAAAGGCTGGCTCATCAGCCAGTTCCACGCCTTCTATCGATGATCCGGCAACAAGTGCGCCTGCGCTGTCGCCGCCATATACAACACCCTCATCAAGCAAATCTCGAATAACCTCATCGAAGCCGCTCCTCCGCATTTCATAGCGCAGCATGTACGTGTTGCCGCCATTCGCCCAAACGAGGTCGTGGTCGGCCAGCGCCGCCCTCAGCTCCTTGGGATCATCAAAGTCACGAAGATCAACGATATCAACGCGCATACCAAACCCCTGCATGTAGCCTATGCGGTCGTTAGTCACAAAATCCCTGGGGCGCTTCGTGTAGTAATCTTTCGCGTTGGGAATAATCGCGACAGAAACTTCAGTCAGCGGCTTGCCGAGAAGTGCCGAGAGAGCTTTTGGTGCGGGGATTCTTATCGACGAAAGATAGAGTTTCATATCAGATCCTAGCCAGCCTCTCCATCTCTTCAGTTGTAAGCTCCAGCTCAAGGGCGCCTAGGTTTTCGTCGATGTGCTCCTTTTTGATAGCTTTTGGAATCGGCAAAGCATCGTTTTGTATCAGCCAGGCAAGCGCCACTTGGGCAGGCTTCGCCTTGTGCGCCTCGGCAATTGCCTGAACGGTTTCGTTGACTAACACCTCTTGCCGCTTAATCGGCTGGTAGGCAACTATTTGGATATCATTTTGCCGGCAAAAATCCCGGAAGGCCACGGTCACTTCGCTTTTGTGAAGCACACTAAACTGCATCTGGTTGACCGCGATCGGATGCCTAGCCAGCGCCTGAGCCTCCCTCATATTCTCGACAGCAAAGTTACTTACTCCGAAATACCGCACGACTCCCTCATCAATAAGTTCATCGATTTGAGGAATCGCCTTTTGCCAATCGCTTCCAGGCCACGGAGCATGGATATATAGCAAATCGATGTAGTCGGTGCCGAGCTTTTGAAGCATTTTCTCGACCGCTGGACGGACTTGGCCCTCGCCGACGCTGGTCTTCCAAAGTTTATCCGCAATGAACAGATCCTCACGCACAAATCCGGCAATGGCACGGCCTATAACTTCATCCGTATAAAAAGCTCCGTATAGTTCGGCGCTGTCAATGTGGTTTTGGCCCTTGTCTATAGAATAGCGCAGCCCCTCTATCTCCTCGTCTTCATTGCCATACACGGCACGTGTGCCTTTGTATTTTTGCGTAGGGTCAAGCTCAAAGACGCTGCTTATATTCCAGGTACCAATGCCAATGGGGTTAAGTTCTTTCCCTGATTTTGTCGTAAGACTCATATCCTTATCATACCGCAGGGGTGAATATTTTCCATCTTCCCTCGCTAACGATCTCGACCGTCTCATCGGTTATTTTTAGCGCTGAGTCATTGTCGAGCGCATAAATTTTGCAGTTTGCCTCATCGGCAGTTTTTTGTAAAAGTCCATCTGTAATGTACGGATAATTTGTGGATGTGTAGTGCGGCCGTATGGCAAAATCAACCAGCTGCAGAGAATTAGGAGAGCGCTGACCTTCTGGTCCAAGCTCTTGCAGTGAAACATTATTTGCTCCGGCAGCGAGACGTTTTAGCGGTTGCGATGCGGTCATAATAGTTTTCGAGAGTATCATGCTCCCTGCGCTGCTTCCCACATAAACCTTGCTCTTCAGTAGGCGCGGCAAGGCCTGCATCAAACCCGATCTTTCCAGCCAATAACCAAGATAAAAATTAGCGCCACCACCCATGAATATAACGTCAGCCGCCTCAATCCGGTCCCACCACATTTCTTTGGGCAGATCTATCATCGCCGCGATGTCAATTAGCTCGAACGACTTCCAGCCCACATTATAAGCGTTGTTTACGTTCTCAATAAACCACGACTTGTCTCCTACGGCAGCATTTTGCGAGGTGGTGATATATACTAACTTACATTCTCTCGAGGGCTTCTCCAGAAGTTCGCGCAGAGCCCGCTCGATTGTTTTATTGTGTATGCTTTCTGCAGTGAGTAGAAGTCTCATGAGTTAAGTATAGCCCACTTTGTCATCCCCCATCCAAACCAAACAAAAAGTCCTGGAGAATTAGACCCAGGACTTTTTGCAATCTGTAATGATTTCTTGGTGGCTCCTCCCAGACTCGAACTGGGGACACAAGGCTCTTCAGGCCTCTGCTCTACCAACTGAGCTAAAGAGCCACACCGCTGCACCTACATGCAACACTTTAGCCATTTTACTAGAGATACGCAGTTTTGCCAAGACAAGACTGCCGCTTCATTTACTATAGGCACATCACAGCCCCGCAGTAGCTAATTGACATTAATGTACATAAGTGTTATAATCTACACATCCGAAAACAGTTTCGGTCGGACCTGGAATGAGAGGTATCATGCGTCTTGAAAGCCTTCTGGCCCCTCCCGCCGCCACAGCCGTCCGTATGGACGACCCGCTGGTGAGTGTGCAAGAGGGTCACAAGGTCACGCTGTGGATGTACTACCCTGAGGGCGTGGTACCCGTAACCTTCCGGATGGGCGGCTTCGTCTACAGCGAGACCGACCGTACGGAACTGCGGCGTATCCGCCTCATCAACCAGGTGGTCGACACGGACGAAGGCTGGCTGGAGATCGGCCCGAGCACGTTCTACAACGGCTGCGCCACCTTCACGCCAGCATCTGCGGCGTGAATGCCGCATTCCAGGGACGAGGCCTCTTCTGCGCACCAGCGCGGGAGGGGCCTTTTCTCATTTTACAAATTTCTTGAGTGTTTCTGTCAGCTCCGCAGGCAAAACGAATACGGTTTTCTGCGAAGGCTCGGCCGATATCTTTTCAAGCGTCTGCAGCGTACGGATATTGATACCCCCTGCCGTCTTTGCAAGCGTCGCTGCGGCGTCGGCAATACCCTGAGCGGCGGCTTTCTCACCTTGAGCCGTGATGATAACCGCGCGGCGCTCTCGCTCGGCCTCGGCCTGTTTGGCCATGGCACGTTTCATATCTTGCGGCAGCTCAATGTTCTGGATTTTCACGCTTTCTACATCGATTCCCCACTTTTCCGACTGCGTATCTACGATTTCTTTGATCTGCGTGCTCACTTCATCGCGCTTGCCAAGCAGTGAGTCAAGCTCTACGTTGCCGGTCACATCACGCAGCGCCGCCTGGGCGAACTGACTGCTGGCGTAAATGTAATTCGTCACTTCGAGTACGGCCTTTTCGGCATCTTTTACCCGGAAATACACCACTGCGTCGACATTTACCGTAACGTTGTCCTTGGTGATAACTTCTTGCTTTGGGATGTCGATCGTATTGGTGCGCACGTCAACCTTTACGAGGCGCTGAATGACAGGAATGACAATGCGAAGCCCCGGACCGCGCATACCAGTGAATTTACCGAGTGTTAACACCACGCCCCGCTCGTATTGGTTGATGATTCTTATGCCACTTGCAAGAATAAGCGCGATAATGATAAACAGCCAGATAATATCCATGCTTATGCCTCCTTTTCCTGCGCTTCAAACGCCGCGTCGATTAGCTTTTCAATCAGCTGAGGGTAGCTGATTCCCTCCTGGCGCCACAGCTTGGGATACATACTGATATTGGTAAAGCCGGGGAATGTATTCAGCTCATTGATATATAGCGTGCCGTCGTCGGAGAGGAAGAAGTCAACCCGCGTCAGGCCGCGGCAGCCAAGCAGCGCGTAGGCTTTACCCGCGAGCGTGCGGATCCGCTCAAAAGTGTCTGCCTCAAGCTCAGCCGGTATTACGACCTGCGCACCGCTTACGTCCGAATACTTTTCATCATAACTATAAAAATCTTCGCCGAGTTTTATCTCGCCTACGCCACTTACCTGATGGCGAGGCGGATTACCTAATACCGCCACTTCCAGCTCTCGGCCGGAAATACCTCGTTCAATAAGCGCTGTGGTGTCGTGTTTGTGCGCCAGCTCCAAAGCCGCAGCCAACTCCTCTTCGCTATGCACCCGGCTGACACCCACCGAGCTGCCGGCGCGCGCAGGCTTGACAAACATAGGACAGCCAAGACGCATACTCAGCTGGCTGAAATCCGGAAGTTCTTCTCCAGCTTGATGTACCCTGTACGGAACGATTGCCACGCCGCCCTGGCTCAGAATTTCCTTAGTCGCTACTTTGTCCATGCAAAGCGCGCTGGATGTCATATCGCAACCCACCACCGGCAGGTGCAGCAGCTGGCCAAGCCCGGCGATGCTGCCGTCTTCCCCATTTTTACCATGCAGAATAGGCAAAATGACGTCCGGTCGTATCACCTTGCTATCGGGAAACGTAATGAAGCCCTTCGAGCCGAGCGCCGGCGCCAGCTGTGGTGCACCGTGCGTATCAATTTCATTCTCAGTGTCGAATTTATCGAGCAACCACCATTTACCGTCCCGGGAAATATAACCAAGAAGCACATTAAATTTCGTATCGTCGATTGCGGCATACACGTTGCGCGCCGAAAAGATTGAGACCTCGTGCTCAGATGATTCACCGCCGAAAAGTAGGAGTACGGTAGTTCGATCCATGCTGCCTCCTAGCATACAATGTATAATAAAAGTATGCAACGAATACCCCTGGCCGAGCAAATGCGGCCGACGACGCTTGACGAGGTGGTCGGCCAGACGCACCTTCTTGGCGATGGCGAGATTTTGCGTCAGATCGTGCGAGGGAAAGAGCCTGTCAGCCTGATTTTGTGGGGGCCACCGGGCAGCGGCAAGACAACGCTCGCCCGTATTATCGCGCGGGAAACGAACGCTGAATTTATCGAACTTTCCGCCGTCACAAGCGGTAAAAAGGATGTTGAGAAAGTCATCGAGCATGCGCGGCAAAATTGGAATCTGCAGCTGCGCACCGTCCTTTTCGTTGATGAAATTCACCGTTTCAATAAAGCCCAGCAGGATGCGTTTTTGCCCCATGTTGAATCCGGCTTGATTACGCTCATTGGCGCAACCACCGAAAACCCGAGTTTCGAAGTTATCACCCCGCTACTTTCACGCAGCCGCGTTTTGGTTTTGCAGCCGCTCGCCAAAAATGAAATCATCGCCATTTTAAAACGAGCACTTAAAGAACTAAAAACAGCCAAAAAAGTGACGCCCAAAGCGCTCGATTACTTGGCGGAACTCTCGGGCGGCGATGCCCGCGTAGCGCTTGGCAATCTGGAATTGGCGCTTTCCATGAACGAAAAAGTGACGCCGGAGATCGTGAAGATTGCGGCGCAAAAACGCGTGCCCGGCTACGACAAAAAGGGTGAGATGCATTACAACGTCATCTCGGCATTTATTAAAAGTATGCGCGGCAGTAACCTAGATGCAACGCTGTATTATCTTGCTCGAATGATCGACGCTGGAGAAGATCCGAAATTCATCGCGCGACGCATGCTTATATTTGCCTCGGAGGACATCGGACTTGCCGGCAATGGCGCGCTCGGGCTGGCGCTTAACGCTTTTCAGGCGGTTGAGCGCGTAGGAATGCCCGAAAGTAACTACATCCTCTTTCACACGGCAACAGCGCTGGCAAAATCTGCCAAATCACGCCAAACGACAGAGGCAATGTACCGTGCGCAGCAGCTCGCCAAAGAGTATCCGGACGCACCAGTGCCGCTTCATCTTCGCAACGCACCGACCAAGCTCATGAAAGACCTCGGCTACAACAAAGATTACAAATGGGAAGCCGACTTTAAACATACCAAGGGCTTCCTTCCAGATGAATTAAAAGATACTAAAATTTTTTAGGCTTTACCCGGCCGAAGTGTCCGCATCGCACAATTCGCGATGCGCCGGTGAAGTACATTGAAATCCGACCTATCCTGGGGCTGCCCTTCTAGAGAGTGGTACGGGATAACATTAGGATAGGCCATAACCCCTTCGCAAAATAAAGGAAAGACGGCTGCCCTTTTTGTGTTGTGAACTATTTCTCCTGGCAGCGCAACTCCAGTCCCTCCAATAACCGTTGCAAACTCAGGCTGAGTCTTGTCATAAATGATAAAAATCCGCGCGAGGACATTATGTGCACTTTCCTGACCAGGCACAAACCGCTCGACATCACGTGATGAAACATGCGAATAGCGCGCCAGATCAGCTGCGTCCGTCGGGCTAAACTCAAGTCCTAATTCTTCCATGGAAGGGTGCTTAAAAGCAGGTTGAACTACAACCAAGTCATCGTACCCTCCTTCGTAGCGGCTCATACGCTTTGCGGCTTGCGCCAGTGTGTATTCGCCTTGCCGCCTGCGACCCGAGTTACGGCGCACGATTGCCATGTCAGAGGTTCGGGCCGCCATAGCCTGTTTGACCGCAAACCGTGCATCTGGATTTTCATCAATCATCTCCTCGATAGCTTCAAATGCATGCTCTCGTGTTGCCAGCACTCCCATTCCCATCGCGGCAAGAGGCACCTTACAATCACGCAGCCGTCCGGGTATAAGAGAATGTTGTTCAACCATTTTCATATATTCATTGAAACCCATCATTCTACGCTCCGGCGCATAGTAAAAGGTTCCCCGGCGGCGCCCCCTTGGAATTGCCACGTGCGTATCGTTCAAATCTTCAGGAGCTACGAAAGGGATTTGCGTACCATACACACCTGCATCGTTGTGCTGATAATGATATGCGTATGTTTCCGACCCACCTTCGCCCGACATAGGATCAAAATATACCGTTCGACCATGAGGAGTTTTTACTTGCCCTATGATAAGCCTTTTTCTTTCGTCCCCTTGACCAATCTCGGGCATCTCCGTAGAGACCATTTCGTAACCTTTATCCGCAAGACGGTCGATGAAACCCAGAACGTGAGTTTCGACAATCTGATTATATTCCTGGGCGTTTCCCCACAAACTTGCCTCTAAGTCAATCTCCCCTATTCCCACCCTGCCGTCTGGATATATGCTCACGTCATATCGCGCGATTGCCGCTGCAGCGCCTAAATGTTCCTGTACCCATGTAGTCTCCTCTGGACAATGGATCATATGTTCCACCGCGTTTTGTTGCAAGAACTCCGTTACATTTTTATGGACAATGAGTTGCTGTGGAAAAAGATGGTACCCTACATTTGCCTGATCCGCCCAAAGCTTATGTTGACGCATAACCATTGAGATGGGCTTATTATCGGGTGGAATTAGAGAACTATCACCATGAAAGCACGCATGATGTCGTGCGGCTTCTACGTAGGGAAGCTGCCAATCATAATCACGTGGCACGGCATATATTGCACGCTCTCCGGCAGGAAGCTCTACTTGATGATATGTCTTTACTTCGCGCAGCTTCTCCCGAACTTCATTCGGACCACGTGCCAAGTTCTCTTCAATTAGTTCACCTAAAGCACGCATCGCCTTCACCTTGTCTCATCTTAAGCATTGGTGTTAATATATCAGCTTATTGCGTTAAGGTCCAACCTGTTATATCAGTATTTCAAAAAATAGATCGAAAAATAACCTATTGTGCCTCGACTTTACAGTTCGTTCAGATTCGGCAGAATATCGCGGACCTTGCGAATAGTATGCCGAATATACTCACCAGCGCTAAGCTGCGGCTGCTGCTTGCCGCGAAGAAGCTCATAAAACGCCCGCTCATAATGATCGACCATCTGTTTGGTAGAGAAATATTTTTCCACGTGAGCTCGGCAATCGGCGCGGTTGATCTGGCCGACTTTTTCAACCGCCTTAACCATTTCATTTACGCTCGGTACGATAAATCCGGTTTTTCCATCTTCAATAATTTCCGGTGCGGCACCGCGGTGCAGTGAAATGACCGGGGTTCCACATGCCATCGCCTCGATCGTCGTAAGGCCGAACGGCTCTTCGCGCTGAACCGGCGTAAGCACCGCCTTCGCCTTCTGGTAATATTTGGGTAGCAATTCTTGGTCTATCCGGCCAAGGTAGAGAATCCGCTCATCAAGCTCTGGCTTTATATATTGGTCAAAATAACCTTGGCTGCCATGATCAATAGGGCCAATGATAAGCAGGCGATGACCCGAGGCTTTTGCCACCTGAATCGCCTCTTTTACGCCTTTTTCCTGCGCAATACGCCCCGCGAACAACAGATAATCCTCAGGTTTTTCACAAAGCGTAAAGAGGTCGACATTGGTGCCGTTATAAACAGTCGCAAGATAGTTAAGATCCGGCGCATCGCGGCGCTGGTTGTTTGAAATCGAAATAAAGTGCTGGTTTGGCGACTGATATAGCTCAAAAAGCTCTTTATACCAGTCGTGAATCGGGTCGTGCAGTGTATACACCGTCGGAACAGAGGTATATCTGAACGCCAGCGACAGCGCAGTTTCCGGATGATGAAAGTGCAGCAGGTCAAAATCGCCCGCAGCGGCGCGCGCATACATCTCGCTTGCCATATAGCGATCCCACAGGCCGTGAACGTCGTGCGACAAATAGTCGGTATTATCGAGAAGCTTCGTAAATTCGTCCTGGTTTTTTACCAGCGGGCGCAGGTTCATCGTCTCCACGCTGACATTCCCGCCATACACCTGCGTTCCTAGAGGTGAAAAAAGGGTAATGTGATGGCCGCGTTCACCCAGGCCTTTTGCAATCGCTACTGCAAGGTCAATTGGAGCATAAATCATATCGCTAGGACGCGGCGCGGGAATAAATGCCCGTACCATCATGGCGATTTTCATCGGTTTGTCCATATGTGTACTTCTATTGTATCACACGTGCGTATGCATGATCATGTCTTTTCGTTCAGGAGTGCCGCGAGCACGCCGTTTGTCCAGCCAAAGCCGTCTTGCAGCGGGTATTCACCGCCCCCGCCAAGTTCGTGGCCGTTAATAACATTGTACTTTTCGACCATCTTCCCTTTTGCTTCAAATATTTTCAGGTTGGTGGCGATCCAGCGCTTTTTGATTGTTTCAGCAAGCTTGTGATGGCCGTAGTTGCGCAGCCCCTCAATAACGATCCAGTGCAGCGGCGCCCAGCCGTTCGGCGAGTCCCATTGCTGGCCCGTTGTTTCAAGTGTCGTGATTAGACCGCCTTCCTTCAGGAAGTCCTTCTCCAGACGCGCCGCCACAGCGGCAGCCTGCTTAGACGTCGCAATTTTCGCATACAACGGAAACACCCCGGCAAGCGTCAAACGGCCGGTCGCGCATCGTTTATGAAAGTTATAGTCGACGAAAAATCCCTCTTCATCGCTCCAGCAATATTCCTGCATGCCACGTACGCGCCGGTCGGCAGAACCTTGGAACTTGCTCGCAAGCAGCGGCTGGCGCAGCAGCCGGTACGTTTCCGCAATCGTTTCCTCGAGGATATACAAGAGGCTGTTAAGATCAGCGGGAATAATATCAGCCGTGTGGATAGTGCGTATGTCGTCCGGATCGGCAAACCAACGGGAGCTGAAGTCCCAACCCGATTCCGCGCCGGCGCGCAGATGCAGATATAGCCTGTCCGGCTGACGGTCCGGTGCCTCGCCCGCCGTTTCCATATCTTCGCGAAGCGATTCGGGGCGTGGCGTCGTTTTATTGTCGTAGTAGCGGTTGAGCAGAACGCCGTTCTCCATCTCGGCCACGCGGGCAAACGCACGGTTTTCCCGTTTCGCAAGCGTCTTACGACCCTTCATCCAAAAACGGTATTCCATCAGCAGATACGGCAAATATTCAACATACGTGCGGGTCCGTCCCTTGTGGCGCGCCAACAGCCTCACCATCTGCGCAAAAAAGGGCGGCTGAGAGCGGCTCAAAAAATACGTGCGGTTGGCTGTTGGAATAAAGCCGAACTTGCGGATCATGTACGCGTAGTTCTTCACCATTCCCTCGATCATGTCCCAGCGCTTGTCGGCTGCAAGCCCGAGCATAATGAAGTAACTGTCCCAGTAAAACTGTTCGCTGAATCGCCCGCCCGGTACAATATAGGCGTTCGGCAAGGCGATGAGCGACCCGCGGTCCCGGCGATTCTTGCGCTCAAGCACATGCCACAGCTCGGCAATATGCTGACGCGGCGTCATCGTCATATCCGTGTGATATGCCGTCTTGTGGCCGCCGAATTCGTAAAAATGACGCGAGACAAAATCGTGCAGATCGAAATCCGGATCGTTTCGCACAAGCATATACTCCTGCTGGATCTGTTTCAT
The DNA here is from genome assembly GCA_946479025.1 of uncultured Candidatus Saccharibacteria bacterium. Next base: position 10,517 of record CAMLDM010000029.1, read on the forward strand.
CCGGCGCCGAGGAATAAGATCAACGAACGTTTTGCCATCCCCGTACACCCGCCGGCTCTGCACGTCTTCAAAAAGCTCACCCAATGCTTCGTCGGGGCTTTTTGATATCGGCATCAAGCCGCCAGTAGTGGCGACAAACGTTGACTTGAGCTTATTTTCGCCAGGTATCTTCGGTATTCTCATAACAGTCTCTTCTAGCATTAAGTATAGTGGTTACGTTTATATGACGCAATGCTCCCGGCACCCTGAGCTGGCGTAATAAAATCAACAAAGCTC
>CAMLDM010000030.1 GCA_946479025.1 uncultured Candidatus Saccharibacteria bacterium
GCCTCGGCCATTTCCACGTACGCTGTGTGCACGCCATGACCCTGGACAGTGATGTCGCTTTCCGACACCATATTAATACGAATTTTTTTCATTGTTCTTATTTTACCACGACATCTTTAATGAGACCCGCAACTCGTTCGGGTGACTCTATCGGCAAAAGGTGGCCACCTCGCAAAAAGACGGTTCTCGTATCCCCGAAAACCTCATCCATCTCGAGGCTGTCGCGTTGGCGCGCCGTCGTGTCGAACATACCGCACACCACCAGTGCTACTTTGCCATCGCCGGCATTACAGTAGGCGAGACTGTCCAGCACAACGTCGACGAGGCTCGCCTGAAATACAATCTGTTCGAAGGTGGGGTGCGCCTGGCGGCCGACCCAGCGCACACGGCGCATAGCATCGCGCGTACGGATTTTCGCAAGCGTCATGCCGCGCAGCAGCACGAACAGCCGAAAGTTGTAAATGTGCGCCCAAAAATGCGCCGAATTCATGATCATCTGCGCATACGTCACGTACATGCCGCTCGGAGCAGGGACAGGATTAAGTAGAATAACTTTTTTATGCGCAAGATTTTTACTGCTCAGCACAGACGAACACCCAAACGAATGTGCGCACACCGCCGCGACCACTCCAATCTCGCGTTCGATCATTTCCAGCACCTCATCAAACCAATGCTGCAGTGCTTCGGCGTTCGGCAGAGGAATACGACTACTTTTACCGTGGCCAGGCAGCTCGACAATAGCGATACGAAACGTTTCCGCCAGCTCGACGGCGAGAGGTACCATTCCCGTGTGATCGCCGCTAATGCCGTGAACGAGCACGAGTAGCGGCTTGTCGCAAGGCGCACTACTCCACACGCTCGTTTTATGCGAACCATGTTTTAGCTGCGTACGTTTAAGCGTCGCTTTTCTCCAGGCCGTATAATCCATATGCTTACTATATCAAGAATTGGCCGCAATCGTCGTGCCAATAGGCTCACCGGCAACAACCCGCGCGATGTTATTTTCGTTCAGGAGGTCGAACACCACGATTGACTGGGCATGTTCGTAGGCAAGCGCGATCGCGGCCTTGTCCATGACGCGCACGTCCGGCTGCTCCACGGCCTGAAGCAGGGTGAGCTGATTAAACTTGACGGCATCCGGATTTTTGGCCGGGTCACTGTCGTAGACGCCATCGACTTTCGTTGCCTTCAAGATCGCGTCACAGTCAAGCTCCAGCGCCAAAGAAACCGCCGCCGTGTCAGTAGTAAGGTACGGACGGCCAATTCCACCCGCGACGATCACCACGCGCCCTTTTTCAAGATGCGAAAGTGCGCGGCGATGCGTGAACTGGTCGATAAACTGATCGACCCGAACACTAGTGAGCGGCCGCGCGGGAAGTCCGTTGGCATTAAAAACGTCGGCCAGAGCCAACGCGTTCATCATAGTTGCCATCATGCCGATACTGTCGGCCGTTACGCGCTGGACGCCGCCGCCCGCAAGCTGCGCACCACGGGCATAATTGCCGCCGCCGATCATTATCACGACTTCAGCGTTTTTTACTTTTTTGATTTCATTCGCGATCCATACCGCCCGCTCGGCATCGAATCCGCCGTCATATTTACCTTGTAACTGTTCACCCGATAGTTTAAGAAGTACGCGTTTATACATGCCTATAGTATACACAACCAAACCAAGATGGAGTACCTATGAAGCACTACCCCCCGTCGACGCGCTGGACAGCACCGCGCGATCGGCACTGTAATCATTTCTATAGCGAAGCGCCGCCCGTTCCTCTGCAAGAGAGTACTTGGGCGGCGAGTCCTGTCTTCCTACATATATCCGCTTGGCGTCCAACGGCGAAGCCGCCAGCCGTTTTTCCAAAGCGACAGGTTGTTCGTGTGAGCGTAAGCCCACTTGCGCTCAAGCTTCGCCTTCGGGGTAAAGTTGTCTGCCACCAGGCAACCGACCCACACCACGCCGGGGATACTGACGAGCAGTTTCGTGATGACACCTGCGCTCGTACCCCACATGGCGATGTAACTGGCGACGGCCAGGTAGGCATACCAGAAGTACAGAAAGTTATGGTACGCCTTGTTGGCAGAAACCATATACTCACTCCGGTATACCTTAGTGTCCATCCAGGTCAGCAGTACACATGCGATGGCTGCACCGAGCAACGTTGCCCAGTTTAGCCACACATTGATGGGGAAGCCACCATGCGGATAGGTTGATGCCATCGACGCGATGAAGATGGCCAAACACGGGTTACCGGGGAAGTACGCCCAGAACTGGAAGCGCAACGGGTTGAGCGGCGGCCAGTAGCTGGCGAACACAACTCCGAGGACCTGGGGGATGACGGGGCAGATCAGCAGACACGTGAAGAGCGTCCACCAGAACCCCTGACTCACCACCCAGTTGAGGGGAAGGAGGTAAGGACCGAACATAGTGAACCTCTCACGATAGAAACGACAGGGACAATCCCTGTGGCGGGATGTTTTTACATTTATATAAATTTTCTACCTTTTGTCAATAGTTACCAAAATTATCTATTGACTATCTTTATTGAAAGTTGTATAATATGTTGTGTTAGTCAACCCATCGACTGAAAGGAGTGCCGCTATGCGGCGCAGTTTCTCGGGGATGCTATCAATCCTTCGTTATGCAGCGGCCGCGTTCTTCGTCATGGGCGTGCTGCAGCAGCAGTGGCAGCCGGTCTTTTGGTTCTTCCTGCTGGCCTGGGCGTTCTTCATCGTTCAGATCAAGTGGGGCGTCCAAAGCTCCGATGCAGATCTGCGCCAGCTGCTCGACGGCGTGCAGTACTCTCTGCCCACCACTGTTCTGGGAGTGTACTTCAGCTCCCACCACAACTGGTGGCTCGGCGGAAGCCTGTTCGGGTGCCTCGGCGTCACGCTCGTCCTCATCCGCGTCCTCCGGCGCGTGAACAAGACGAACCCGCGACTCCGCTGGTATCTCGCATGGAGCTGGATCGTCCTGTGGCAGGGCGGGCTGGCCGGAGTGCTCGGCTGGCTGGCGTTCAGCTAGGACGAAGGAAACAGGGACGGTCGCCGTGCGCGATCGTCCCGTTTTCTTTTTTCAAGAGTTTTACATCTGTTACAATAGAGAGGATATGGCTCAGAAAAAGAAAAAAACCGTCCAGCCAAAAGCCGTCCTCAACCGCAGGGCGCGCTTTGATTATGAGCTTGGCGACGAGATTGTAGCAGGCCTCGTACTCACAGGACCGGAAGTCCGCGCCGCACGCGACGGCCACGTTCAGCTGAAGGGTTCGTTTGTTACTATCCGAAATGGCGAGCTCTGGCTCAACAATGCCAGCTTCAGCCTCAAGCTGAATCAGAAAGGCCAGGCTGGCGCGCGCGCCATCGACACCGAGCCGCGCAAACTCCTCGCCAGCCGCAAACAGATTTCAACGCTGGAAGAGCGCAAAAAATCTGGCATGACCATTGTGCCGACGAAGCTACTCACTACGGGCAGATTCATCAAGCTCGTCATCGCGCTAGGAAAAGGAAAGAAGCGCTACGACAAACGCGAGACACTGAAACGCCGCGACCAGGAGCGCGAATCGCAGCGTGCCATGAAGCAATCTTAAATGTTATACTAGGGATAATGAAGATATATTCTTGGAACGTCAACGGGATCCGAGCGGTAGAAAAGAAGGGCGCGCTTGCTGAATTTATCGCGAAGGAGCAGCCCGATATTCTTTGCCTGCAAGAAATAAAGGCGCACGAAACACAGCTTGATATAAAGTACCCAGAATACGAAAAATTCTGGAATTCCGCGGAGAAAAAAGGCTACTCCGGCACTTCGATCTGGACCAAAGTCCCGCCGATCAGCGTGTCGTACGGTCTGCCCGAAGGCATTATCAACGAGTACAAGCTCGACTCCGACAGCTACGGCAACCCGGCAAGCGAAGGCCGCGTGCTCACGCTCGAGTTCGAGAAATTCTATCTCGTTACCGTATACACCCCAAACAGCAAGGATGACCTCTCTAGGCTGGAGCTTCGTCACAAGCGATGGGATCCGGGCTTCTTAAAATACGTCTCTCATTACGCCGAGACCAAGCCGACTTTCTTCTGCGGCGACCTGAACGTCGCGCACACCGAGCTCGACCTCGCCAACCCAAAGCCGAACATCGGCAAGCATGGCTTTACCGATGAGGAGCGCGAGGGTTTCGACCGCATCCTTGAAGCTGGTTTTCACGACACCTTCCGCATGTTCAACAAAGAAGGTGGTAATTACACTTGGTGGACACACTGGGCCAAGGCGCGCGAGCGAAACGTCGGCTGGCGTATCGACTATTTCCTGGCAAGCGAAAACGCCAAAGGTATGGTAAAAAACGCCCAGATCCATGCGCAGATTATGGGCTCCGACCATTGCCCGGTCAGCATTACGATTTAGGAGAAATTATGCCCGCGCCGAAGCAACAGAATGTCACGCTTGAAGAACTGAACCAGCGAATCTGGAGGCACTTAGAAGAGCGCGATTGGCACACGAACCCGTCGCGCGGCTTGGCGATTTCACTCGCACTTGAGGCAAATGAATTACTGGAGCATTACCAGTGGGGTGATGAGCCCGTTGGCGGAACAACAGGTGTCGCCGAAGAACTTGCCGACGTACTGATTTACGCCATACAAATCGCCCAGCAAAATAATATCGATATTGCCGACGCCATTGAGCGCAAACTCGAAAAAGCTGCCAAAAAATACCCAGCTGCAGATTTCAAAGGCAAAGATAAATCCGAGCAGCGGGAAAGCTGGATGAAAAACAAACTCGCGCATAAAAAGACGGGACTGTAAATAATGGTCAGCCCATCGATCGAAAAACGGCTGATAGTCGCGCACGAGAACGAAACAACGTACCGGCCGAATGATGAAATCTGCGCAAAGCTCAGCGAAAAAACGCTCGTTATGGTCGTTGGTCCGGTCGCGATTGGAAAAAGCTTCCTTATGAATCACGTCGCCGAGGCCGAGCCGGATTTCAGCCGCGTGTCGGTTTTTACCACGCGCGAGCACCGAAGCGACGATGAGCCAGGCATGTTTCACTGCATCCCGCACGACAACGAAAACCTCGACAAACTGCTCGGGAAAATCGAGCGAAGAGAGGTCGTGCAGTACGCCGTTCATCCCACAAGCGGGCGAATCTACGGTTCTGAAATCACCGATCACCCAAATATGTTCAATATGCTCCCGACGTTATCTAGCGTGGTCGAGCATTTGCGAAGTTTGCCGTTTAAAAACACTGTCGTTGTTGGCCTTGCGGCAGAACCGAGCGCATGGAAACAGCGAATCGACGAACGCTATCCGACCGAAAGTGCCGAGCGCACCAAGCGACTGAAAGAGGCGGTCGCATCAATCGACTGGCTGCTTGAAAATTCATACGTCAAAATGATCGATAACACCTCGGAGAATCCGGCGACGGCTGTGCAATCCATCGTAAATATTGTAAAATATAACCAAGACGGAGATCCGACAGCGCGACGTTACGCCGAAGAAATGCGCAAGCTGGTCGCCACCGAGCTATAAGGAGGAGCATGAAAGAAAAAGTATGCACGCTGCTGTTTCTAAGGCGAAACAATGAAATTCTGCTCGCCATGAAAAAGCGCGGCTTCGGCGCAAACCGCTGGAACGGCGTCGGCGGAAAAGTTGATGCGGGAGAAACGATCGAGCAGGCGCTGGTACGCGAATGCCAAGAGGAAATCGGCGTAACACCAAAGCATTTTTGGCAGGTTGCCGAGCATGACTTCACCCAAAAAGAGAATAGCGAGCCGTGGCGCATGTACGTGCACGTTTTCTTCTGCGACGAGTGGGAAGGCGAGCCGGAGGAAAGCGAAGAAATGGCACCGAAGTGGTTTCACCTCGAGACAGTTCCATACGATAAAATGTGGCAGGATGATATTTTGTGGCTGCCGCAGGTGGTCGGCGGTACGAAAGTTTTCGGCGAATTTTCGTTCGACAAAGATGATAACATGCTGACTCACGATGTTAAAGTCGTCGATGAATTACCGATTAAAAAATAAGGAGACCGCGTGGATTTACATCCGTACTGGCGACGGCAGACACTAGAGCGGCCGCTATTTCCCGATATTGAATGGAGCAAGCCCGAGCAGCGAGCGCAGCGCGGACGGCTTGGCATTATCGGCGGAAACAAGCTGGGGTTTGCAGGCGTGGCAGAAGGCTACAGCACGGCACTTGAAACCGGCGTCGGTGAGGCGCGCGTTTTACTTCCTGACGTTCTACGAAAAACGATCCCGCCGTCCATCACCGATGCGATTTTTGGTGCCACCAACCCGAGCGGCAGCTTAGCAAAAGAGGCCGCAAATGAAATGAACGCGCTCGGTGCGTGGGCAAACGAAATTCTTCTCATCGGCGACGCGGGAAGAAACAGTGAAACCGCAATTTTGTACGAGAATTTCCTCCAGGACTACGTCGGCCGACTCGCCATCACGCGCGACGCTATCGATCTTATTAAGAATGGTTCGCAGGCGATAGTCGAACGACCGGACACACTGCTCGTTGCATCATTCGCGCAACTGCAAAAGCTTTTTCAAAGTGTCTACTATCCAAAAATTCTCACATTCAGCATGCAGCTTTCCAGCCTGGTTGAAGCACTGCACAAGTTCACCATCACGTACCCTATAAGCATCGCGGTACTCCATAAAGATTTCCTGGTCGTCGCCCACGGCGGGGAAGTCACTACCACCGAGTGGCAAAACCCCATGGCAATCTGGCGCGGAAGCGTCGCGGTAAAAGCCGCCGGTTACTGGCTATGGAATCCGGGCAAGCCGCTGAAAGCGGTGACGGCGAGCTTAGTAGCCAAATAACATTTGCAATTACTTGCAAAACATGAGACACTGCAAGCACCATGATGCAAATGATCAACCAGACCCAGCATCATCAGCCACGCACCGCGAGGCTTATTAGTTAATTTTTGAAACCCTAAAACCGTAATGTAATAAGCCTCCTGAAAAGGAGGTTTTTGATTGGAAAAGAATATGCAGCAACAAAAGAAATACATCTTTGATCTTGACGGAACCCTGTACTCATTTGCAGGCAGCGGCCAGGTTACGTTTGGCACTTCCATTTTTTATGCGGACTTACGCGAACGCATCACGCTTTTTATTTCACGGAAACTGGAAGTTAATAAGAACGAGGCCGAGGAAATTCTCATCAAAGTTGGCACGGCATTTAACGGCGAGCTCGGTATCGGATTTGAAAAAACTTACGGAATTGACCGCTATGAATACTACGAGTCCACTTGGGCATGTGACCCAGAAAATTACATAACTTTCGACGCACAGCTAGCGGAATACATGAAGGCATTTACAGGCCGGTCGCTTCTACTTACTGCCGCGCCGCGCGCCTGGGCAACAAAAGCCATCACGCACTTGGGGCTTGGCTCTGTTTTTGGAAATAACATCATCACCGGCGAGCCGGACATACGCAAGCCAAACCCGGCCGTGTTCGTGCAAGCAGCACAGATACTCCATACGCGGCCGGAGGATATCATCTCGATCGGCGACCAAAACCATTCCGACATTCTTCCGGCAAAATCACTTGGCATGACGACAATACTCATAGGTCCCGAGAGGCTCGATGCCCATTACCACGCTAGCTCCATCCACGATGCAATTAAACTATTGAAGGAAACACTATGACTCAGAAAATCATTATCGACACCGACCCGGGCCACGACGACGCGATGGCTCTCATGCTCGCCTGCAAAAGCCCTGAACTCGACATACTCGCCGTCACGACGGTGTGCGGAAATTCCACGATCGAAAACACCACGCGAAACGCCAGGTTTATTCTGGAGTTTCTTGAACGCGGTGATATTCCCGTATATTCAGGGGCGAGGGCGCCACTAGAGCGCGAGCTCATCCAGGCAGTCGTTCACGGCAAAAGTGGTCTCGAGGGCATTGACCCAACAAACGAAAGTCAGCTTACGGGCGACGCGGCCGATAAAATTCTGCGCATAGTCAAAGAAAATCCCGGCGAGGTAACTATCGTCACTCTTGGCCCGTTAACGAACATCGCACAGGCCGTCCAGGAAGATCCGCAAACCATGCAAAAGGTTAAGGGTATCGTTGCAATGGGTGGAGCAATAGAAGTAGCGGGCAACAAAAACCGAGTCGCAGAATTCAATATATTCGTTGACCCGGAAGCCGCCGATACTGTCCTGCGCTTTCCTGTTCCTATCACGCTCGTTCCGCTCGATGCCTGCAATCACGTGCGCATGCAGCTTGAGGATATCAGGCGATTTGAAAACGAACAGCTGCGCGAACTCCTTTTTAAAATGCTAGCGCCTTACATTGCTAACCTAGCGAGAGACGCTGGCGTGAAAGCTGCTCTCATGTACGATCCGCTCACGATATTTTATCTTTTACAACCGGAAGCGTGCAAAACCGCAAAAATGAACGTCCTCATTGAAACGCAGGGCAAACTTACTCGCGGTATGACCGTCGCAGAAAGACGGAAAGTGGGCGACCGCTTGGATCCAAATGTTACCGTGGTAACCCACATAGACGCCGAGAGTTTCATCGAACGCTTCATCCAAACACTTGGCACTAAATAATTACCGAAGGAGGACATATGACTACCGAACCATTCCCAACCGACGCAATAGAGCTCACGAAAAAGCTCGTCTTAATCCCGAGTTTCGTTGATGACACTTGCAACGAAACTCAGCTTGTCGAATTTCTCATGCAATACGCCAGGAACGTGCTGCCGTGGCTATCGGTCGAACGGCAATATTTAAGTGAAGATTCAAAGCGCGCGAACGTCATCATCCGCGGTAAAGGACAGCCAAAATTATTCGTCCTGGGGCACATGGATACCGTCCGCCCAAAAGACAACTGGTCGGCAGATCCGCTAAAGCCGATCGTAAAGGATAGCAACCTTTACGGCTTGGGGGCCTCCGATATGAAGGGGTCACTGGCTGCGTTTTTATGCGCGCTCGCAAAGGTACCGGTGGAAACGACAGAAAACTTGATGGTGCTTCTATACTGCGACGAAGAATACGATTTCGCGGGCATAAAGCGTTTTCTTGAAACGCAGGAGCTTTCCCGAACGCCCCCGAAACTAATCCTTTCTCTCGATGGCTCGCTGGCCGTATCCAGCGGCTGTCGGGGGCTCATCGAGTTCGACGCAGCCATCAGCGGGAAGAGCGGACACTCAAGAAATCCGAGCGGCGGTATCAACGTCATCACAAACACGGTCGCGGCGATTAAAAGCGTGGAAGCAGCAATAGCGAAATACCAAGATGATTACCTCGGTATCAGCACCATAAATCTCGCGTACTTGCGCGGCGGCACAGTCACCGAAAACCGTTGGCAACGCGAAGGGAATGTTATCCCGGATTTCGCGGATATTACTGTTGAACTGCGAACGGCCAATGAGAAGCTTGACGCTCAAAAAGCCGTTGATTTATTTCAGGCGGCCTGCAAACAGCAGGGAGTACGTGCGGAAATTTCTTCAATCCGGCACGACTTGAAGCCCTGGCCCGTTTCGTATTCTTCCGACATGCTGAGTTTTATCGAGGATTGCTACCGGTCGGCGAACGTCCCGTTTCAAAAAGCAAGTCGAAAGTACAGTGGCTTCATCGACGTGCAAATGGTCTGCGAAAAAGTAAACTCGCCAGCCTTCGTCATTGGAGCGGAGGGCGGCAACAAGCACGGCGCGAACGAATACGTGCCGCTCGACACTTTAGAGAAGGCGACGGAACTATATAAAACCATCTTGTTAAACGCAAAGAGAGGACTAT
>CAMLDM010000031.1 GCA_946479025.1 uncultured Candidatus Saccharibacteria bacterium
GCACCGGCAACCTGATGCAACTGCAAAACACCGCAAGCGACGTATTCACCGTTGGAAATACCGGCAACCTGACACTCGGTAGCAACGCCGACAAGACGATTTCCGTAGCTACTTCCGCAGCTGATATGGCAGGTAGCGACTTGTCCGTTGTTGCAGGCGGCGGCGGTTCCGGCACAGGCTCGACCGGCGGCGACCTCACACTTCAGGGCGGCGCGGCAGGCGGCACTGACGGCAACGGCGGCAACATTTCGATCGACGCCGGTGCAAAAACCGGTACGGGAAGCGAGGGCTCCATCTCTATCGGCGAGGCGCACGCCAGCAACATTACTATCGGCAGCACCTCGCAGAGTTCAAGCCAGAACATCAGCATCGGCGCCAACAATACTTCTGGCAGCTCATCAAATGTCACCATCGGCTCGGGCGGTTCGGCAGCTAGCGGCACCACGACCGTCCGAGCAAAGAACGTTGTTACTATCGAGACGAACGGTACGACCCGCGCTACTTTCTCGGACAGCTCGAACACCGTGTACTTCGGTAACGGAGTGTCCTCTAGCGCGCCAAGCGACTCCACAATCCAGGGCACAAACAGCTCAGCTACCAGCGTGACAGGCGGCTCACTCACCATCCAGGGCGGCAACGCAACGACAGGCGATGCCAACGGCGGCAACGTTACGCTTTCCGGCGGCAGCGGCAGCGGAACCGGCACCAGCGGCCTTGTAGTTATGAAGACGCCGACATTCTCAACGGTTGAGAGCGACGCCAACTGTTACACCGGCGGCGCCATCGTTGCCAGCAGCTGTACGATTGCCGCTTCGACCGTCAACAACTCATCGGCAGTCATCGTAGGATTCAGCGCCGCTTCCCAGGCCGCAACCTTGCCGGATCCAACCATCACAACGGCCGGACGCATCATCTACGTCATGGCGGCCGGCGACTCCCAAGACTTCACGCTCCGCGCAAACGTTGGCGGAGGAGCGGAGCAAAAAATCCCTATGCGAGCAAATGCCACCGCCACCATGATCTGGAACGGCAACGACTGGACCGCCGCGGGCTCCGGCGCCACGACGCTGCAAAATGTCTACGACAACACGCCGCAAAGTGCCGGCGGCAATGAGCTAGTGCTCAACAACAATGTTGGCGGCCTGACTATCCGCGACAGCAGCACGAACCCGGTTGACAGCACGCTCCTTGAAGTAAAAAATTCTACCGGCACCAACCTTTTCTCGGTCAACAATAAGGTTACCAGCGGCACTGAACAGGCCAGCGACGGCGGCGTGCATGACGGCACGAACTTCAGCACAAACTGGCCGGCAGTCGGCACCGCATCCGTTGCACGCATAACCTCCGATGGTCAGGAATCAGGCGACAGCGCCCAGGTAGCGGCCGGCACTGACGCGGACAGCGGTATCAAAAACGCCCTTTCCATCAACCCGGTCGCAAACGGTCACTACCGCGCATCCGTCTACGCGAAGCTTGCCAGCGGCTCCGCATTCACCGACTTCAAGATACGTTACTCGCCAGATAATGGCACGACCTTTGTAGACTGCACCAACTACAACACGCAAACGGTGACAACGACCGGATGGACACAGATAACCTGTGACATAAACACCGGCGCGACGACGGCGACTAATCCGTATGTCTATCTCGTACAACCAACAGCCGCCGCCAGCGCACGCACCTGGCTTGTCGACACCTTCTCGTTTACCCTTGCATCGAATCACACATCAAACGTCAAGGTCGGCACCGGCGCAGGAAGCAGCTCGCCAACGCTGTTCACGCTCGACAAATCTGCCTCCGCGCCAACAGCCGCCGACAACGACGCCCTGCTTGGCAGCATGTACTACGATACGACTCTCGGTAAAGTGCAGTGCTACGAATCCGAAGGCTGGGGCCAATGCGGCGCGGCACCGGACACCTTCGTAACCATCAGCCCGGAGTACAGCAACGCGGTCATGAACGGCAACGATATCGGCACCATCACCTCAGATCTCTGCTCCGACACACTCAATATTAACGACGGCAGCTCATCACAACCGACCATTTGCGGTACGAACGAAACCTACAACTTCTACAAGTGGACCTCGGCGGAAACAAGCGATCAAACCCGCAGCATCTTCGTTACCTATCAGCTTCCGGCCAACTTCAAAGATTTCGTCTCAGGATCCACCTCGTTGATGGGCCGCACAGACAGCGCGGATTCGAACGTGTCGTACAAGGTATACCGCGACGACGGCAACGGCCTGACAGCATGTGGCTCCACCGTCTCTGTATCGACAGGGTCGCAATCCTCATGGCAAAAAGCCACCGCTGGTGGCGGGGCCGACCCGGCAAGCTGTGGCTTTAACGCTGGCGACAGCATCCTCTTCCGCATCAACCTCACCGCCAAGAACAACGCCAACGCTTACGTCAGCAACCTCGGCTTTACGTTCAGCAACAATTAGCCAGGACTGTTATACTGAAAATAGTGGAATTCAAGAATCAAAACAAACGCAGAAATGGCCAACTGCAGCAAAGCTCGCCGCAGGCCACCTCGCCTGCGCCGGCCAGTAAAACCGATGTTCCTACGGAGATGCCCAGCTCAAAAGTGAGCATCGTTTCACGTACGCGCCAGGTTTTATTTACTAAAAAAGGTGCGGCTATTCTGGTGATCGCAGGCTGTCTAATCACGGGACTACTCATCCGCGGCAGCAGCGATAAATCCGAAGCGGCAGTCATGAAGCCGGACTACCAAACGACCTTGCCAAAAGGAAAGTCCATCACTAGCCTAGGCGGCTGGAAGCGTATCAGCCCGCCGGGGAAAGATCCGGTCTTCGCCTATGCCGACACAATCAGCGGTGTTCCCGTGAGTGTCAGCGAGCAGCCTTTGCCAGAGGCATTCAAGCAAGACGTTGACGGTCAGGTGGCCGAACTTGCTAAAAAATTCAACGCCACAGATGCGATCGACGCGGGTAAAACCAAAGTCTATATCGGCACGTCCTCCAAAGGCCCCCAGTCCGTCATTCTTACAAAAAACAACGTGCTGATTTTGATAAAATCGCAGAAAAAAATAAGCGACTCAGCATGGGCTGCATACGTCGGGTCGCTTAATTAAGCCTAGTTGGACTGTTTGAACTTGTCGATTGACTGCGCGACTTTGCCATCTGGCTTTAGGTTTTCGTAAAACAGCATCTGGTCTTTGCTGATGACCATCTCATCTTCCGGCCCATGGATTTCATCGCCCAACTTGATAAGCTGCACGTTATTGTTCTGGTCACTCGACGTTGCCTGTGGGTTTTTCGAGCCATCTGTCGATTGTTGCGACTGCAAATAGTACACGTCGGTCAGCTTCATGTAGCCGTTATTAAAGGCGTGCAGTTTACCAAAGTACACCTGCCCGTTAGTAAAGAACACGGCCTGGTATTTACTGCTGTCGATTGCCGTGCCGCCACTATTCATGCCAGACCACACGAACCAACCAACCACACCGAGAACAACAATGCCCGCTACAATCATTGGCCACAAAAACCGCTTCCGCGATTTCTCTTCTTTTACCTCACGGCGAGGCGCCGCCACGCGGTGCACCGTTTTTGGCTCCTCTTTTTCTTCCGGTTGCCGACTTACCGGTTCCGGCCTGCTCGCAGCCCTTCTCTCTACCGGTCGTGGCGCACGAAACCCCCCATCCATATAATCCATCTCTCCAATCAGCTAGCTTGTTTGCCTTATCATAGCATAAGGGATATGACACTTTCAATTCGTGGCGATGTTTTGTGGACTAGGCCGGTTCCATCAGCCGGCCACTTTTTGCCAGGTCCGGATCGGTACATGCGGCGAGGTTAAAACAGCAGGGGCGGCGCTTGCCCGATTTCATTTTAGAAATAGAAACCTCAACCCGCCGCGCACGGGTTTCCATAACTCCGGTCGCGTTGACCCACCGAATCCACTCCCAGCGTGCCATCGGCGTAATTTTTTTCCAGAGCTCCTGTACGCTCACCGGGGCTGCTACTAGAGCCTTCGCGAAATCCTTCGGCACTTCGGGTTCTGGCCAGTCTTTGCTTTGTGTAATTTCAAGCTTTGCTTTGCTGCCCACTCGCACGCCGGCAGCCTTTTGCAACTCTTCATCAACCTTAAACCAATGACCCCAGCGCCCATCCGGCTCCAGTACCTTTTCAAGCCTATGGCCGTTGATCGTTCCCTTTACCATCACCTGGCCGCGCGAGGACAGTTTTTCGCTCGCACTTTCGGGCAGCTGCAAAATCACCCATTTGCTAATCTTCACCGGCGTCGCCTCAAACGTGATCGTTGGACTATCGATAGCTTGGCTCTTTGTCGTCATGTAGTTACTATAGCAAATCTGCCTTGCCCGCTACCGCTGCCAGACGCTTTTTATTCCGAAAAGAGAGCACGGCGATAGATCCGTTCATAGCAAACAAATACACCACGAACGCATAATTCTCAAACGTAAACACATGGATCGCTAGTATCCCCAGCGCAAACCCAAGCGTGCAAAGCGCATAGGCCGCCCAACTCTCTGTTTCGGGGTGCAGGTAAGCTTTTATAAGGGTCGGCAGGCCAGCTAAAAAGTCTGCGACTATAGCAAATAAAATCGCCACGTTCGGCTTATCCGTCACAGCCCATAGCAAAATACCAAGAACTGCGGCGGCCATAATGTAATAATCCCGACGCTCGGTTTTCCAGTACGCCTTTTTGTTTAAAAAGGAGGCTAGCAATATCAAAAATGGCGTAAATCCGGCGGCAAACGTTACCCACGACAAACCTTCTACGCCCTGAACGCGCTGGGCGATAAACGTAATCATTGGCAGCAGACCCCACAAAAACCACGTCACTCTATTTGGCTTCGCTTTGCCGGTAACCGTTTCATAGAGATAATAAAACCCACCGATGGATGCTACGGCCGCGCCTATAATCGCAAAATATCCTGGAATCATAGACCCAGTGTAACATCGCAGAAAGAAAATAAGCGAGAGGCAACGCTCCCGCTTATATTGATGCTATTTTTTCTTTACAGAAATGGCGATTTTCTTTGGCTCTGGCAGCGGCGTTAGAGGCACCTTCACCTTTAGCACACCCTCCTCAAGCTGCGCCTCTATTTTGTCGGCATCAGCCCGTTTTGGCAGGGCGATCCGGCGATAGAAGCTACTGGAGCTCTCCCGCACCACATACTGCTTGCCCTTGTCCTCGTCCTTTTCGTGACGCTCGGCACTCACGACGAGCGCGCCGTTTTCAACTTCGATGTTAATATCTTTTTGCTCGAAGTTTGGCAGATGCGCCTCCACCATCAGCTCGTTATCCTTGGTGTACACATCGGTCGTTGGGATGTTCACGCCTTTCATCGGCGATAGCCAGTCATCGCCGAAAAACTGCTTCTGTAGAGCCGTTAGCTCTGAAAACGGATCCCATTTTACAAGATTGCTCATATTATTCTCCTTTCATTAGTGTTAGTAATGGTTCAAAGAGAAGCATCGAAGCTCCTGTAAAAAGTATAGAAACCTGGCACTCACATGTCAAGAGTGCTAATTATGCAGCGGCTTCTGTTTCCATTAGGAGTTTTGCGCGAAGTATCAGAACGCAAGTCGGCGCATGAGTTATTCCGCCGTCCAGCACCATCTGGTATACGTCATCAAATTTCATTTTGTGCACCGTAATAACCTCCGTCCCCTCGGGGCTGCTCTCGCCCTGATGCAGACCTTTTGCTATAAACAAGCGCTGAGGAACTGAAACGACTGAGGTAAGCGGGTCAACCATGCCACAATCAATCCATTCATCGGCAGTAAGACCCGTTTCTTCTTTGAGCTCTTTTTTTACTGTTTCAAGCGGTGTCGCGCCATCTTCTATAGCTCCGCTAGCCGCCTCAATGCTATTGTGTTCGACAGCGTAGCGGTATTCCTCGGTAATATACACGAAGCCGTCGTCGGTCATCGGAAGCACCGAAACACCAGGCAGTATAGTTGCGACACCAAATATGCCAGGCTTTCCATCCGGCCGAATTACCGCATCCTCGCGGACGCTCATCCACGGGTTTTGATATGTTGTTTTTGAACCTGTAACTTTCCAAGGACCTTTTTCTAACATGCCATTAGCATAGCAAAACACCTCGCTTTCGCGAAGTGCCACTCTCCTAGTTCCTATAATCTTTAGTAAACCCTTCTTCTGGCCTTACCCCTACCAACAACCGCCGCAAGCGAAAGTCCGCGTGCTGCTATTTTGTCGTGTGCCGTTTGCTCGCCCAGCGGATTATTGGCGTCTTCCGCAGCCTGCACTTCAGACACGGCGTCCAGCAATTCTTCAACACCTAGTTCGGCATAGTGGTCTCTTAGCGACTCTGTGTCACCGCTGACAAATGCTGCATAACGAGATCCGTCCTCGTTGGTCCACGTCGGCCTCGACGGAGAGTAAGGCACCTCGCCCTCGCGCGGTTCAATCGGCTCCAGGCCACAAACCACCTCACTGGTCCAATCGGTCTTTGAATACCGCTCTTCCTCCGAGTCGCCCACCATTCGTGCCCCCTTAAATTCTTCGGGTATTTCAGACGATTCGCCTTTTTGATGTATGTACGTTCTGATGACACCATGCGAAACCGTAACAGGTCCTTCACAATTACTTCCCGCAACTCGTGCAAGAGCTTTTGAAATTTTACCGCGGTTTGGGCAGCTATCACACTTCTCCGGAGTCGGCTGTCTCTCTGTCATAGTAAGCTAACTATAGAACATACTTTACGATTTTACAATCTCAGCAAGTCTCTTAATTCGCCCCAAAGCCTTTGGATAGGTGTCCATAAAATACTTCTCTAACTTTGGCGGAACATCAAATACGATTGCCAGGGTAGTAACACCATTCTTCTCGGTGAGTTTATAGCTCTCTCTTCCGCCCGTCCATTCTTTTTTCCGCTCCCGAGTTCCACTATTCTGCGTGTCCGATTGATGTCTGAGCAATAAAAATTCGTTCGGTGTTAGTTCTTCAACCAAACTCGTGACGCCATATCCGTTTGCGGAGATAAACTGGATCTTATTACCCTTTTCCATTTCCCCCATCATGTACGTTCCTGGGTCAATGATGCCCGCCCATTCACGGAAGGTTTCGTCTTGCCACAAAGTATTCCACACCTTTTCTTTGGTGGCGTTTATCTCAACCTGGAATTGCATTTCTTTCATACTTAAAGATACTCCGCAATCAAAGCCTTTTTGCTACTTTGTAGATCCGCGGGCGTACCCTCAAACATAATCTTGCCACCCCTGTCACCACCTTCGGGGCCAAGGTCAATGACCCAGTCGGCTTGGCGAATGACGTCTACATTGTGTTCGATAGTAATCACGGTATTGCCTTCATCGACCAGGTGATCAATGAGTTTTTGCAGGCGGGTTATATCTGAAATATGTAGTCCGGTTGTCGGTTCGTCGAGTACATAGACAGTACCTTTCTTGTGCAGTTCGCTCGCCAGTTTAATGCGCTGGCATTCGCCGCCCGAAAGAGTACTCAGCGGCTGACCTAGCGTTAAGTACTCCAGCCCCACTTCATTAAGCGCCTGCAGGGTTTGGGCGATTTCCGGCAGATCAAAAAATTCGTGCGCCTCAGCCATGGTCAGCCCCAACACTTCCGTAATCGACTTGCCATTATATTTGTAGGCCAACACCTCGTCCTTAAATCGCTTGCCGTCACACACGTCGCACGGCGTCTTGGCGTCGTCCAAGAAGCCCAGATTCTGGCTCAGGAAGCCCGCGCCTTTACAATTATCGCAGGCGCCCTTGGAGTTAAAGCTGAACAGCCCGGCATCCACCTTATTGCTCTTGGCAAAGGCTTTGCGGATCACATCAAAA
The DNA here is from genome assembly GCA_946479025.1 of uncultured Candidatus Saccharibacteria bacterium. Next base: position 7,815 of record CAMLDM010000031.1, read on the forward strand.
ATACCTACGTACGTGGCAGGGTTCGACCGGTTCGAAGTGCCGACCGCCGTTTGATCAACCACAATCGCGCCAGGGTGTTGTTTCAGAAATACTTGGTGAATCAGCGAACTCTTGCCCGAGCCAGCCACGCCCGTAATCACCGTAAACACGCCGGTCGGAATATCCACGTCTACGTGCTGCAGATTGTTGGCGTGCGCATCTTTGACCGCCAGCTTGCCCGTAGGCTGGCGGAATTCGCGCTTCACTGGCGCCTGATCTTTGAGATGCTCACCGGTGAGCGTTTTAGCTTTCAGAAGTTCCGAATAGGCGCCCTCAAATACCACCCGGCCGCCATCCGCGCCCGCCCGCGGCCCCACGTCTACCACATGGTCGGCGGCCTTAATTACGTCCGGATCATGCTCCACTACCAGCACTGTGTTGCCTTGGTCGCGCAGCTTGGCCAGCAGCTCATTGAGCCGGTGCACGTCGCGCGGATGCAGACCCACGCTCGGCTCGTCAAAAATATACATCACGTCCACCAGGCTGCCATTGAGGTGCTTCACCAGCTTCACGCGCTGCGACTCACCGCCCGAAAGCGTGTCGGTCGCCCGATCCAAGGTGAGATAGCCTAGGCCAATCTCTACCAGGTTGCCCAGGCGCTCCGCTACGGTTTTAATCAGCGCATGATTTTCCTTGCTATCTAGCCTGTTAATAACTTCAGCCAGCTTATCAATCTGCATAGCACTGAACTCGGCAATATTGTGCCCGTCAATTTTGCACGCCAACGCCTTCTGGTTAATCCGCGCGCCGTGACACAACTCACACGGCCCCATGGCCACAAACGGACCGATCTGCTTTTGCGTCCGTTCCGACATCGCCCGGTAGTCGTGCTCAATGATATACTTACGCACGAACTTATCAACCACCCCTTCAAACTTCAGCTTCACGCCCTTCATCGTGTCAGTCGGAATCGGCTTGGAATGATACAGATCATCCAGCTCTTTCTGGCTAAAATCTTTAAGCTTCTTATCGTTATCAAATAGCTTCGAGTGCTTGACGATCTCTAACCCCCAGCTCTTCTCGCCCACATACTCCGGCAATTGAATCGCGCCTTCGTTGATTGACTTGCTCATATCAAACGCTTTGTCCATATCCAGGCCCAGCTTTTGCCCCAGGCCGTTACAATTCGAACACATGCCCGCCGGGTCGTTAAACGAAAACATATTGGCATTCCCGACTTGCGGCTTGCCAAAACGCGAGAACATCAGCCGCAACGCCGTGGCAATATCCGTCACCGTACCTACCGTCGAGTGTGAGCCGCCGCCTAGTGGCTTCTGGTCTACGATCACCGCCATACTCAAATTCTTAATATCATCCGCCTCCGGCTGAGAAATGCGCGGCAAAAAGTTACGCACGAACATGCTGAAATTCTCGTTTAAAAGCCGCTGCGACTCAGCTGCGATCGTGTCGAATACCAGCGAGCTCTTGCCCGATCCCGATACACCGGTGAAGATAGTAATCTTGCGCTTGGGGATCTTTACACTAACGTTCTTGAGATTATTTTCGCGCGCACCGCGAATTTCGATGTACTCTTGCATAATGGGCTCCTCATATTTCATCATAGCAAAGTTCTGGTTGTCGGAAGCCTGTCAAACGTTCTGCAAATCGCATAACTATACCAAAGCTGCAAATCATGATAACGGTCTTTGAGCAAATGACCAGTAAACAATCCGTCTGAC
>CAMLDM010000032.1 GCA_946479025.1 uncultured Candidatus Saccharibacteria bacterium
GCAGGGCGTCCTCACTTTTACGCCGAGCGGCTCAGGCCAGGATTCCAGCGGCGACCCGCAGAAGGCCTCTGGCAATGACGCCGGCGGCCCGATCGACAATCATGGAGTCCGGCTTCCGATCGATCCGCAGCATCGCACAGAAGGTACGTGCTTGCTGAAATCGGTGGATTACATCAACTGCCGACCCATCTAGAGAAGGGGCGAGGGGCGGGCCACCAAGGTCCGTCCCAAGCTCAATGACGAATTATTTTTAGAAAATCTTGTGTTTCTTTGCATTTCCGAACTGCTCAAGCAGTTCTTTTTGTTTTTTCGTGAGTTTCGTGGGCGTATCTACAATGATACTGACAATATGTGCACCACGCTGGCTGCTGCGCATGTGCGGAACGCCGTGATGCGAGAGCTTGAAGTCGGTACCGCTCTGCGTGCCAGCCGGCACTTTCATGCGGATCACGCCATCCACAGTCTCAACGTCGATTTCTGTGCCAAGCGCCGCGTCTATCATGCTGACATGCTCTTCACTGAGGATAATGTCACCTTCGCGGGTGAATTTTTTATGCGCTTTCACGCGGATATGAACATAAAGGTCGCCCTTCACGCCGCCGCCAACTGCCTCGCCGCGCTCTTTTAAGCGGATCGTCGCACCGTCATCAATGCCAGCCGGGACTTTAAGCGTAATCGTTTGCTTATGGCGCTCGGTTCCCCTGCCCTTGCATACGGTACAAACTTTTTCAGGCACCTTGCCCGTACCGCGACATGTTTCGCAGGTAACCGCTTGCTGGATCTGACCGAAGATCGTATTCATAACGCGCGTCTGCTGGCCGGCGCCTTTACACGTAGGGCAGGTTTTCATACTGTGACCCGGCTCAACCGTGCTGCCATGACAGTGTCCGCACTCGTCGTCCATGTCGAGATGAATTTCTCTTTCAATCCCAAAAACCGCTTCCTCAAAAGTAAGCTGTAACGTTGTCTCTACATCGCGGCCGCGTTTCGGGCCATGGTCGCGCTGGCTGCCGCCGCCAAAAAACTGCCCGAAAATGTCGCCAAGGCCGCCATCACCAAAATCGAAGTTCATGTTTTGGCCGCCGAACCCGCCAAATCCCTCGAACGGATTGCCGCTGCCCGCTCCGCCGCCGTTGCCACCGACGCCCGCATGGCCAAACTGGTCGTAGCGCTGACGCTTCTGCTGGTCTTTCAGCACTTCGTACGCTTCGTTGATTTCTTTGAACTTCGTCTCGTCACCACCTTCTTTGTCAGGGTGGTGCTTTACGGCAGCCTTGCGGTAGGCCTTTTTTATTTCATCAGCACTCGCGCTTTTGCTGACGCCTAAAACTTCATAATAATCACGTTTGCTCATCTGTATTAATTGTACAAAACTAGCACTCCATATTCAAGAGTGCTAGTTGATCCACGGCTGCCAACCAGCGCCGTCCGGATTGCCCGTTCCTTTTAGCAGCCAAATGCTTCCGAAGCCGGAATCCGATGGCGTAATGCCGCCAAATGCGCATTCATCATTAAGATTCCCTGAAAAGGTTACGGGCTTGAGGCCGGTCTTTGATGAAAAGACGAAAGCCTGCTTGCTGAGGCTGCGTCCCATAACCGTAAAATCCGAGTCGTTCCGGCAGTACGACATCGACCCTGAAGCGAGGCCGCTTACGTATGAATTTTTGGTCACCTTAATGATCGCCTGTAAATCAGTTTGCGTAGCGGTGGGGTATTTCCCATTCCCCAATCGAAACTCCTCAGCGCTATCGCCAATAGCACGCAGGTCCGACTGCACAGCAGCGTCATTGGCATTATTCTGCACGCCGTTATATGCCACGAGGACAATTGCCGCAAGAATAGCAATGACACTAATAACAATCAGCAGCTCAACGATCGTAAATCCTCTCGTTATTCGGCGGCTACGCATCAGCTCTCCTAAAAGTGTTCGCGGATGTGCTTAAAGCTGAAATCCCAGGTCGCGTCGGTCTTTTTATGCGGATTGAAGATGTTCTGCGGGTCATACAGGTGCTTGATTTCTTTCATGTAGCCAAGTACGTTCGGACTGTACATCTGCTCGAGCCATGGACCGCGAATGAGGCCATCGCCGTGTTCACCAGAAACGGAGCCATCATACTGAATAACGAGCGTGTTGACTTCTTTCATGGCCGGCTCAAACTTGGCGCGCTCCTGCGGATCTTCGATCTTCATCAGCGGGATCACGTGGAAGTTTCCGTCTCCCATGTGCCCGGCAACGGTTGCAAACAGTTTGTATTTTTTTAAGATATCACGCAACTGTGGCAAAAATTCCGTTAAGTGCTCCGGCGGTACGACAAAATCATCAATAAACGGTGCAGTATGCTTGTCTTTTACTTTTTTGCGAAGCAGATTGAAACTTTCACGCCGCATTAGCCAGAACTTACGCGACTTTGCTTCGGTGTTATCTTCCTCCATGTACGAAAAGTGAAACCGCTTGAGGTCGAGCTTGGCTTCGTGCACTTTCTTTTTCACCTCTTCCGGCGTTGCTCCGCTAAATTCAATCAGCAGGATAAGTTTTGGCACGCCCCGAGCGATCATCAGACCGTCCGGTAGCAGTTGCAGGGCTGTTTTTACCCAGGTCCAAAGGCCAAGCTTGGCAATAAACAAGAAGAAAAACTTAAAGCTGAGCCACAGCGTATTGTCATCAAAGCTTTCAAACGTAGCCGGATGATGCGCAAGCACCGCAGGAATCACCTCGCCCAGATTGTCGGTGTTGTGCATGTAGCACACAAGCGTACCGGAATGTGCCGGCTTCGGAACCAGGCGAACCTTCACGTCGGTCGTAATGCCCAGCGTCCCTTGGGCGCCGATGAACAATTTCGTCATATCAAAAATGCCGGTATCGCGCTTCCAGACATTCCAAAGGTGATAGCCAGTCGAATCTTTTGTCACTTTCGGGGCTGCCGCCTGAATCTCGTCGTAGTTTTTATCGAGCAGTTCAAACGTTTGGCGATATATATTACCTTCAAAATCATCCTGGCTCATCTTGGCGTTAAGCTCGTCACGCGTCAACGGCTTAAACGTATATTCATTGCCGTCACTCAGCACAACCTTCATTTCGGTCACGAAATTGTCGGTCTTGCCGTATTCCAGCGATTTTTCACCACCGGAGTTATTGTTGACCATGCCACCCACCGAAGCAAGGTCACGGCTGGCCGGATAACTCGGCAGGATACTGCCGTATTTCAGCGTTTCAACGTCGAACTCACGGTACAGCATCCCCGGCTGCACGTGCGCGCTTTCGGCATTTACCTCGAGCAGCTGATTCAAATGCTTGCTCACGTCGAGAACGATTGACTCGCCGATAGCAGCACCGGACATGTCGGTTCCGCGGGAGCGCGGCGTAATGCTTAAATCGGGATGCTCGGCTTTGTGCTCATTTACAAATTTTACGGCCGCTTTGATGTCGTCGGCGTTTTTTGGAAACGCCACAACTTGCGGTTTTAGTTCAAACAAGCTGGCGTCATGACTGTAAAAATCGCGCGTTTCGTCGGTCGTATCGAGTTCGCCCTGAAATATTTTTGAAAGTTCTGTTTTGATATCCATATGCCTCAACTGTATCACTTTTCAAAAAATAAGCATAGGCAGCATTATAGCAATGGCCGGGCTATTTTTTCACGATGTCGTAATTGTCCTGCAAGTAAATAAGGTCAGAGATGGCATCTTCAAGAATTGCCCGCACGTGGTATTCTTCTGCCTCTTTGCTAAGCTGGTCGAGCGTAGTTGCCAGCGTGACGAAATAATCGCCAGAGCGTACCCGTGCCTCCAGATTCAAATCAACGTTTTGGGGCAAATCGTCCACACCATCGCGGACGAGCGGCATACGCAGCCAGCCGTGATTAAGAACTCCTGTAAAAACTGAAGATTGATACTGAAGTGAGTAACTACTCATGACGCTCCTTTTCCATAAGGCTAATAAACTGACCGTCCGCAATAATGAGATGATCGAGCAGATCAATGCCGAGCACTTTGCCGGCAGCAACGAGCTGATCAGTGGCGCGCATGTCATCACTCGTTGGCGCAAGGGATCCGGAAGGGTGATTGTGCGCGATAATAATAGCCACGGCGCCGTACTCAAGTGCCGGCTGAAACACTTCGCGCGGATGCACGATATTCGCCGTCAGGCTGCCAACTGAAATAATTTCTTCGTGAATGACCTGGTAGCGGCTGTTTAGGTAAAGCCCGCGCAATTGTTCTTTTTGAAGATCGCTCATGCTTTTTAAGTGACCGAACGCCTGCCTTGAGGTTCGTACGTAGAGCGGCTTGCCGGCTTTGCTTTGGTACGCCCGGCGGCCAAGCTCGAAACTCGCCACAATCTGACACGCTTTTGTTACCGGAATATCCAGCGACTGCGCCAGGCGCTGGGGGTTTCTTTCTGTAGCGATTGCCCGTTCACCGTATTCACGGATTATGCGGCTGGCCATGGCCATTACTTCTTCTTTGCGCGTACCAACGCCAAGCAAAATCGCCATCAGCTCGGCATGAGAAAGATTATTCGGCCCAAGTGTCAGTAGCTTCTCTCGCGGCTTATCTTCAATATCGAGATCCCGCACACGGAGCACATAGTGAGTCTCGCCCTCACCAGTGACGATGTCAGTATCCCTAAACTTGTACGGAGCACTCCGTGTAGGTGTCTGCATAAATCAACTGTATCACTTTTTGGAAACTAAGCGCAAGCAGTCCGGAAAATCGTACTTTCAAGCAGTATACATCCGATCGCCACGCGCTTATACTAAATATATGGCGAGACGCATTGGGATTTATTCAGGCACGTTCGACCCGGTTCACACCGGACACGTTGCGTTTGCACTTGCGGCCCGGGAAGCGTGCAGCCTTGATGAAGTCATTTTTCTGCCGGAAGCGGAGCCGCGCAAGAAAGCCATTGTCACGGAGATGGTGCATCGGATGGCGCTTATCGAAAAGGTGACCCAAACTATTTCCGAGTTACGCGTCGTGGAACTTTCTTCCCGCCAATTCACACCGGAAAGCACATTGCGAGAACTGCGCCATCTGCTCGGCGATGCCGAGTTGACACTCTTAATCGGTTCGGACGTGGTAAGTCACTTGTTGGACTGGCCGAATATCACTATGCTGCTTAGCGAAGTATCGCTCGCAATTGGCATGCGGGCAGGGGATTCAGAGCAAAGAATAAGGGAGATGCTGCAATTATCCGACATTCCACTTTCTCCGACTTTCGTTCATACACCACTGTCTCATGCCGCCTCATCTCTCGTACGAGAGGGCGACACGACCCACTTGGCGCCACGTGCAGCCAAGTACATCGGCACGCACGAACTCTATCCTCGGCTGTCCCGCAGGCTCAAAAACGCTAGCCTACGTTAAGCGCACCGGCCATTTCCGCGGCGCGCGCAACTCGAAGAATAAGTCTCTTTTCTTCAGCTGGCGTATGTAGATCAAGCGCCATCGCTACTATTTCCTTAACCTCATTTTCAATAGCAGCGTCGCTTCCGCACGGAATATCGGCCGGCGACATGAGACACGAAAGCGAACAGGCATACTGGCCCACTTTTCTCTCCCGCCATGCATTAGGCTCAAGACCAGCAGGCCAATCAATCAGGTTATGAACGTTGTCATAGATTTTCACCCTACGAGATGTCGGGTGGCTTTTGGGTCGGTGGACATACGTGTCGTAGGGCATCTGCTTGTCGCGAATCATCAGACCAAGCGGAACGATCACGTCGTCGCCATAGCCCTCGTCTCTAATGCGTGAGAGTGGCCACTCTTCCGGATTGTCCTCCGGCACGTCATGCATAACGCCGACGATCTGCTCAGCTTCAGAACCGCCCACAGTTTTCAGTGCGTCCCTCACCCACTCCGGATGAACGATATACGGGCGATCGTCAAGGCGCGTCTGACCCGCGTGTGCTTCCTTCGCAATCTGATTAGCTCGTTCTAGGGTCGCCATTACCGTCATGTCACCTTTCGTTATTTTGTTAATTAGAACATACTTAATTAAATATATCAACTACCGAACAACGTAGTGATGCAAGAACAGCAGTAGCTGCGAATAATTAGTAGCGCAAATGATACCCACCACCATAATAAGAAGCGGCAACACGATCAGATTCTCGGTCCACTTGCCTGTCGTTACGCGGAAACGTTTCAGCGGCGGAAAGCCAAACTTGATCGGAATCGGCAAAAGCCACGGCACGCCTTCCTTCGTAAACGAATCCATCACCAGATGAGACGCCATACCGATCATCAGCGCCCACCACACGTACCCTATTTGTATGCCCGGCATGATCGGCTGCAAAAACAGCAGCAAAAGCCGAAAAAGAAATCCTACAAGCGCAAGTCCGAGCAGTGAATGCGTCAAAAAGCGATGGCCACCAAGCATCCGGCCGACGACTTTACCAAATATTCCGCCAATCGGCAAATTACGCCAAAACGGCGCCGTCGGCTGATCAACATCCGGCACGATGCCACCGACCTGATTGGCAATAAGCGCCGCAATAGCCGTTGAAAGCGTGACGGTCGGCAACTCCGGCAGCGCCACAATAACACCGAGTAGTGCAGTTGCAGCGGCAATATCGTGAGTGCGAGCTTTCATATGCCAAGTATACGTGGCAAGAAAAAAGACCGCAAACACTTGCGATCTTTTCAGAAAATTATCTATTTGAGTTCATATCCAAAAATAGTGGCGATTTTTTGCTCACTCGGCTGAAGTGTCTTATAAAACGCATGCGCCCCGTGATTATCATTTGAAGATGACAGCCATACTTCAGAGCACTGCTTTTCGCGTCCTACGGACCGAAATTCTTTCATCATCACTGTAGCCACGCCCCGACGGCGATAATCCGGATGCGTATCGAGCTCATCGACATAGAGCGTTTTATTACCGCTTGGATGTACCAGAACGTAACCGATAGCAACCCCGGCAAGACGCCCTTCATTCAGCACCCCGACAAGAATATTATCCTCGTCTTCAAGATACGCTCTAAGCGAAGATTCCGAGTAGGTAAGTAACTCGGAATCTTCTCCCCACGCGTCGGCATTACATTGCGATGCGATGTCCGCTAAATCGTCCTGCAGCGTAATCCGGCGAGCTTGCATTATTTTTTCTCTTCGTCGACGACTTCGCCCTCTACCGGCTCATCACTTTTTTTGTCATCCGCTTTTTCGTCTGATTTCTCAGATTCCTCTTTGGCTGCGGCTTCATAGAGCTTGGCGCCGATAGCCTGGATTTTTTCCATCAGCTCCTTGCTTGCCTTTTCAAGTTCTTCTTTGTCGTTCGAATCCTTGTGCTTTTTTGCCTCGTCTACTGCATCAACGATGACTTTCTTATCCTCGTCAGAAATCTTGTCTTTGTAGTCGTCTGGCATTTTTTCTGCCTGGTAAATGGCATTTTCAAGCGTATTGCGGGCATCGACGGCTTCGCGCTTTTTCTTGTCTTCATCGGCGTGCGCTTCAGCTTCTTTTTGCGCCTTTTCGATGTCTTCCTTGCTCATGTTGCCGGAGTCCTGGATGGTTACTGAGTTTTCCTTGCCAGTTCCCTTGTCTTTAGCGGTCACATTCAAAATACCGTTGGCGTCAAGACTGAAGGTAACTTCAATCTGCGGAACGCCACGAGGCGCTGGTGCGATGCCGTCAAGCACGAAGCGGCCGAGTGACTTGTTGTCGCTTGCCATCTCACGCTCGCCTTGGAGTACATGGATCTCTACTTGCGGCTGGTTGTCGGCGGCAGTCGAGAATGTCTCGCTCTTGCTGGTTGGAATGGTGCTGTTGCGCTCGATCAGCTTGGTCGTTACACCGCCCATCGTTTCGATACCGAGTGAAAGCGGCGTCACGTCGAGCAGCAGCACGTCTTTCACGTCGCCCTGCAGCACACCGCCCTGGATTGCCGCACCGATAGCAACGACTTCATCCGGGTTCACACCCTTCAGCGGATCTTTGCCGAAGATGGCTTTCACCTTCTCAACGACTGCCGGCATGCGGGTCATACCACCAACCAGCACGATTTCGTCGATATCGCTCGCCTTCATGTCAGCATCTTTGAGTGCTTTTTCAACAGGCTCGGCCAGACGTTCGATCAGGTCTTTTACAAGATCTTCAAGCTTGCTGCGGGTCAGCTTGTACTCGAAGTGCTTCGGGCCGTCAGCGTCAGCCGTAATGAACGGCAGGTTGATTTCGTATTCAGGCGTGCTGGAAAGTTCTTTTTTGGCTTTTTCAGCTTCGTCCTTCAGGCGCTGCATGGCAGCTTTATCGCTTTTGAGGTCGATGCCTTCGTTTTGCTTGAATACGTCGAGGAAGTGATTGACGATGCGGTTGTCGAAGTCTTCACCGCCAAGGTGCGTGTCACCGTTGGTCGAGCGGACCTCAAATACGCCATCACCAAGCTCGAGCACGGAAACATCGAACGTACCACCACCAAGGTCGAAGACGGCGATCTTTTCGTCCTTCTTGCTTTCCAGACCGTAGGCAAGAGCAGCTGCGGTCGGCTCGTTGATAATGCGTTTTACCTCAAGGCCAGCAATCTTGCCGGCGTCTTTGGTTGCCTGGCGCTGGCTGTCGTCGAAGTAGGCAGGAACGGTAATGACCGCTTCTGTAACCGTTTCGCCAAGAAATGCTTCGGCGTCGGCTTTGATTTTAGAGAGGATCATCGCGGAAACTTCTTCCGGCGTGTATTCTTTGTCACCCATCTTTACCGCAACGCCGTCACCTTTTTTAACGATTTCGTACGGCATGATGTCGTGGTCTTTTTGCACTTCATCGTCGCTAAATTTGCGTCCGATCAAACGCTTTACACCGTAGATAGTGTTCTTGGCGTTGGTGACGCGCTGACGCTGAGCCACCTGCCCCACGAGACGGTCGCCATTTTTGTTGATTGCAACCACGCTCGGCGTCGTACGGTTTCCCTCGGCGTTTGCAATAACTTCAGCCTTGCCGGCAACCATGTACGCGAACGCGCTGTTGGTCGTACCAAGGTCGATTCCGATGATTTTTCCCATAATTACTCTCCTTTTTGCGTGTAAATAATCTGCTTTATCTGTGATTTATTTTAGCACTCTGGTATTTAGATTGCCAATATTTTTATTGTAATAAAGTTAGCACTCTCATGTCAAGAGTGCTA
>CAMLDM010000033.1 GCA_946479025.1 uncultured Candidatus Saccharibacteria bacterium
GTCTTTATTGATGAGTTGCACCTGCTCGTGGGTGCGGGCGCCGCCGAGGGTGCGCTTGACGCGGCGAATATGCTAAAGCCGGCCCTAGCGCGCGGTGAGCTGCACATGATCGGTGCGACAACGCTTGATGAGTACCGTAAACATATCGAAAAAGATGCGGCGCTTGAGCGTCGTTTCCAGACGATTGTCGTACCTGAGCCGAGTCTTAAGGATACGATAGCGATTATAAAGGGGCTTCGAACTTATTACGAAAAGCATCATGGCGTCACTATGAGCGATGAAGTGCTGGAAGATGCCGTATATATGGCCGACCGCTACGTTAGCGAGCGGTTTATGCCCGACAAAGCCATCGACGTGATCGACGAAGCGGCGGCGCTTGTCCGCGTGAAGTCCGGTCGCAAACCAAGTAGGCTCCGTGAGTTTACCCGTCAGCTCAAAAACCTGAACGAAAAAATGGAAGAAGCGGTTGCCGGTGAGGATTATGAGCGTGCTGCACTCTATAAAACGCGCATCAGCCAGATTACAGCTAAGATCGATGAAACGAAAGCTGATTTTGAAAACAAAACGCCGATCAAACTGGTCGACGACGATGTTGCTCATGCCATCGCCTCGATGACGGGTATTCCGGTGAAGCGCGTGCAAAAGTCGGAGGCAAAATTGCTACGGAACCTTGAGAAGCATCTTGGAAAGTTCCTTATCGGCCAAAATGAAGCTGTTGAGAAGGTCGCACGCGCGATTCGTCGCAGCAGAAGCGGCGTGGCTAGCAATAAGCGCCCGATCGGATCGTTTGTTTTCATGGGGCCGACGGGCGTGGGTAAAACGGAGCTTGCCAAGGTGATTGCCCGTGAGGTCTTCGGTAGTGATGATTCACTTATTAAAATCGATATGAGCGAGTTCGGTGAGCGCCACAATACGGCGCGTCTGCTCGGCGCACCGGCCGGTTATGTTGGGTACGACGACGGCGGCCAGCTCACCGATAAGATTCGCAGACAGCCGTACAGCGTCGTTCTGTTTGATGAAATAGAAAAAGCGCACCCGGAAGTATTCCAGCTGCTGCTCCAGCTACTAGAAGACGGTAAACTAACGGATGCCAAGGGTCGAAGCATCGATTTTACAAATACGATCATTATCCTTACAAGCAACCTCGGTGCGGATAAGATGATGAAAGAATCAAGCCTCGGTTTTCACGCTACCACGAAATCCGATGAAAAACACCTTGATGCGGTTCATGAAGAAAACGCTGCGGCGGCAAATGAAGCGCTTTCAAAGATGATGCGTCCAGAGCTCATCAACCGCTTCGATGCGGTGGTAACATTCCGCGCGCTTACTCGCAAGGAAGTCGGCAAAATTTTCGACAATCTTATCGATGAACTTCAGCAACGCCTTATCAGAAAGGGTATTCACCTTTCGGTAAAGCCGGCTGCAAAACGCCTGCTTATCGATAAAGGATATAGTGAAAAATTCGGCGCACGCCCTCTGCGCCGCGCTCTTCAGGACGACCTCGAACACCAGATTGCAGATGGAATTCTCAGCGGTGAATACGAGAAAGGCAGCGTGCTGGAGATTGGCGCACGAAAGGGGGCGGTGACGGTCGATGTCAGACACGAATCAGTCTAGCGGCGGACATTTCTTAGGCATTCTGGCGACGGTCGCTTGCGTCCTTGGCGCCCTGTTTATACTACTCAACCGCCAGCATGTCGTCGACCAGCTGAGCGTGTGGCAGTACAAACCAGGCAGTGACGTGGCGGCTCTTGCCAAACGGGCTGACATGAACGAAAGCGGAAAGTTTTTGTTTTATGCTGCTCAGCCCGAAGTCGACGGAGCGCAGGAATTCAATCAGGAGTGTGATCGTAAAGAGAACAGTACTGCTATTTTGGGTTGCTATAACGGACGCAAGATCTACATCTACAACGTTACCGATAAACGGCTGGATGGGATCAAAGAGGTGACTGCGGCTCATGAGATGCTGCACGTTGCATACGAGCGGATGAGCGACAGCGAGAAACAGTCGGTTGACGTGTTGCTTGAGGCGGAATACAACAAGCTAAAAAACGATAAAGAATTCAGTGAACGCATGGCATTTTACGCCCGCACTGAACCTGGTGAGCGTGATAATGAACTGCATTCGGTGATTGGAACCGAAGTCGCGAATATCAGTCCCGAGCTGGAAAAGCATTATCAACAGTATTTTACGAACCGGAAGAAAATCCTTCAACTGCATGTTCAATATGCCAGCGTGTTTGCCAGCCTGCAGCAAAAAAGCGAGGCGCTTTCGGCGCAGCTGACGGCACTTGGCAACCGAATAGAATCCGAACGGGCGCAGTATAACGCGGATGTGATCCAGCTTAACGCCGATATCCAACGATTTAATAGCCGGGCAAATGGCGGCGGGTTCTCGAGCGAAGCCGAGTTTAAAAACGAGCGAGCGGATCTCGTAAGTCGGGCTGCTGGACTTGATGAGCAGCGTAAGGTTATCGACGCTGAAATTGCGCAGTATGACTCACTTCGCCAGGACTTGTTGAGCGTTGCAAGCAAATCACAGGCACTTAACCGCAGTATTGACAGCAGCCTGGCCCCAGCTCCAAGCCTGTAGCTTCGGCGGGTGCTATAATGGATTGTAATGGTAAAAAGTAGAACTCAATTTATCTGCCAGAATTGCGGGGCGAGTTATCCAAAGTGGACGGGGAAATGTGAAAACTGCGGAGAGTGGAATACGCTCGTTGAGCAAGCCGCACCCAGCAGTGGCAAATCGGCGGTGGCAAAAAGTGCTTCACATGGGCGTGTATTAACTCCGCAGACGATGCGGTCAATATCCGCAGAGGAAGCCGTAAGGCGCATGGGGACGGGTTACGAGGATCTTGATAGCGTACTTGGCGGCGGCATCGTGCCGGGCGGCGTTATACTGATGGCTGGTCAGCCAGGGATCGGGAAGAGTACACTTTTGCTGCAAGTAGCGAGCGAAGTCGGAAGCGCGCAGCCGGTACTTTATGCCAGTGGCGAAGAGTCGGCGTCGCAGGTGAAACTTCGCGCTGAACGGCTCGGGGCGAACAGGCAGGAACAACTGCACTTTGTAGCCAGTACCAGCGCCGATGATATTGCAGCGACGATCCGTAGCGGCGCATACAAACTGGTTATCATCGACTCGATTCAGACACTCAGTCTTGATGAAATCACTTCGGCGCCGGGCACGGTCAGTCAAATTACCAACAGTAGTAATGTAATTATTCGCGCCGCCAAAGAGGCTGGTGCAGCGGTGGTTTTAGTGGGACATGTAACGAAAGAAGGTAGTATCGCCGGACCAAAGGTGCTCGAGCATTTGGTAGACGTAGTGCTTCAGTTCGAGGGTGATCGCTACGGCGGCTTCAAAGTGGTACGTGCGGTGAAAAACCGCTTTGGCTCAACCAGCGAAGCGGCGATCTTTGAAATGTATGAGCAGGGGCTTCGTGTGGTTGAAAACCCTTCTGCCGCGCTTCTTTCTGAGCGGCAAAATGCCGATGGCTCGGTGGTAATGGCGACACTGGAGGGCACGCGGCCGTTGCTCGTAGAGATTCAAGCCCTTGTCAATCCGACGAGTTTCGGGTATCCTAAACGTACAGCCTCGGGGTTTGACCTCAACCGCCTCAATCTTCTTATAGCCGTACTGGAACGGCGAACGAAACTGAATTTATCAGACAAAGATATTTATATCAATGTCGTGGGCGGGCTGAGGTTAAATGATCCGGCGGCAGATCTAGCTATCTGTATGGCAATTGCCAGCGCTGCGGCTGGCAGATGTCTGGATGATGAGCTGGTGGTGTTTGGAGAGGTTGGACTTGGTGGGGAAATTCGCAGCGTTCACAGCGCCGACCGCAGGATTGCCGAGGCGAAGAAGCTGGGCTTTACCCAGGCAATTGCCCCACGCGCCGCAGCAAAGGATTCATTTATAAAGGGTGTCGGTGACCTTCGACAGGCGCTCATAGACTACTTGCAGTAGCAAGAGAAAGAAGAAGTAATGGAAATAAGACAATTTTTAATCATCGTGACGGCCTTCGCGATTTTAGCAGAAGTAACGTATCTTGTTGTGAAGCTGCCTCGTCAGAATCTGATAAAAAAACAGGGGCGGCCGATTTTGGTAGACACCTCAGTTCTGATCGATGGGCGTATCATTGCCGTAGCGAAATCCGGTTTTATTGGCGATGCGCTGGTGATACCTCGAAGCGTTATTGGTGAGTTGCAGTTCCTGGCGGACAACGCCGACCATGACAAGCGTGCCCGCGCCCGGTATGGTCTTGACGTCGTACGTGAGCTTCAGGCGATGCCAAGCGTTGAAGTGGAGATACTACAGGATGGAAGCAAGGCCGAAGAAGGTGTCGACGAGCGCCTGCTGAGCCTCGCTAAAAAATATAATGCTGCCGTGTGTACCATCGATTATAATCTCAATAAAGTTGCGGTTGTCGAGGGGATTACTGTGCTCAACGTTAATGAGCTGGCTCAGAGTCTGCGCATGGCGTATTTGCCGGGCGAAAAAATGCTGCTTGAGCTTGTGCAAAAGGGACAGGATGCGCACCAGGGAGTCGGCTATCTTACCGACGGCACGATGGTAGTTGTAGAGCACGCCAGCAAAAACATTGGCCAGACGATCGAGATTGAGTTTATCCGCAGCCTGCAGACCGCTGCTGGCAAAATGATGTTTGCAAGGCCTGTCGAACGTAAGCAGCAGCCGGCTCAGCAGAAGCCTGCCGGTAAAAAGCAGATCGAGCCAAAAGTTGCGGCGGCATATCATAGCGATCGCAGCGATCGTCAGGCTGCAAAGAAATCCCGACAAAAACAGAAGCCTGCCGAGCAGAAGCAAGAGAATGGTGCGGCCGTAAGTCGTCGGTCTGCAAGTAAACACCCTCAGACGTCTAAGGACCGCGAAGCCGCTCTCATCGAACTCGTTGACAAACAGCAATAGAAAAAATCTAAATATAAAATACCGCTCATCACGAGCGGTATTTTATATTTAAAACCAGTTCTTCCACTTTCGCCTTCAGCCGCCATCTCCACTGCTCGATGGCGTAAACTGCTTTGAGCCGCTACCTGTGTAGTAAACACTGTCGGTAATGGTCGCAGTGATTGTCTTCGTGCTAGAGCTGGTGAAGGTATAATCAACGGTCTTCGTGCCGCTTGATGACATGCTGAATGTCTTTATGGCGGTCCCACCGACGCGTATTTCAAGCTCTTTGAGCGAGTGGGTGCCGGCAGCCACGCTCACGCTGATGCGGTAGGAATTGCCGCCGTTTGGCGTAACGTTGATGGCAGATACGCTTGGCTTGCTGTCGCTACACTTGTGGATGTCATCATCCTTGTTAGCATTGTAGCCATCTGGTGCGATGAACGCATCTTTTTTGCTGATAGGGTCTTTGAATTTCTGGACATAGATGTCGACCTTCGCGGCATCTGGCGTACAATCCGTTGCCTTTTTCTTTGAGACTTTATCGAACGTCATTTTGGTGTTCGACTTGCCCTGGTTTTTGTTGTACCACGACGGGTACAGTTCACCATTTATCGTTTGTATGCCGGCAGGCCGCTTGAGCCAATCGCCCGGCTTCCATTTGCCTTCAGGACCGTAAATATCCTGGTGAACATAGCGCATGACAGCATCGATAATCGGTCCTGGCATGGTTGAGTTACCGTTGGTGAGCGGACGGGCATCTTGGTTACCGAGCCATACGCCCATGGACACGACTGGACTATAGGTCATCATCCAGACATCCTTCGGTTGGCCGCCGACGTCAGAGGTACCGGTCTTGGTGGCGGTTTTAATACCTGTATCGCCATAGCTTAGACCCTGTGTAATGCTGCCAAAGAGTGGGCGACGGGCATTTGGGTCGGTGAGAATGTCGCTTACGATGTATGCAGCTTGCGGATCGATGATCTGTTTGCTGGAATCTTTCCATTTGTCGATGACAGCACCCTGGTTGTTGGTAACACTAAGAATTGTGGCCTGTGGCTTGTAGACGCCGCCACGTGCGAGAGAGGCGAAAGCGTTTACATGGTCGGTTTGTCTGGTGCCACACGCACCGATGGCGGCGGAAAGGCCAGCTTGGGTCTCTTGACCTCTCGTGCAGTAGAGCGAGTCTCCCATTGCGTGAATTGTGTCGAGAGTAGGCTTCTGGCCTGCAATATACATCGCTTTTACGGCTGGGATATTACGTGATTGCGCCAGGCTGTCTCGAATCGAAATATTGCCAAGGAACCTTCCGTCGTCATCTTGTAGGGGTGCTCCGTAAAGGCTATTGATGTTGACGTCGCTTAGGATGCTGCCGCTCCCATAGTTTGGCTGTCCGTCGGGCTGTTTTGAAAACAGTTGCGCAAAGACGAGCGGCTTGACGCTTGATCCTGGTTGGAGATAAGCGATCGCAGCGTTATCTTGACCAAAGCCCGGGTAATTGTAATCACGGCTTCCGTCTAAGGCAAGGATCTGTCCGGTCGCATTGTCTTCCACAGTTCCAGCGCCGTCGTTGAAGCCACCATATTCCGGCGTGATATACCCGTAACCGCCGTGGAACATCTGGTGCATCGCTTGTTCGAGTTTTTTCTGGATACGAAGATCGAGAGTGGTTTTGATCGTCAGGCCGCCCCGGCCAACTGCCGCCTTGCCGAGTTTGCTCTCAAGCTCCGACTTGACCATTTGCACGAAGTGAGGCGCTTTAACGTCCTTGTACTGGTCGGAGAGTGGCTTGATATTATCGAGAATAGGGTATTTCTTTGCCTCTTCAGCTTGCGCCCGAGTGATGTACTTTTGGTCGACCATATTGTCGAGAACTTTGTGCTGGCGTGCAATAAGTGCTTCATGGCCGGCAATATTGTACGGGTCGTAAACGCTTGGGTTGTTTGGAATGGCTGCCAGAAGCGCTGCCTCTGGAAGCGTAAGATCCTTACTGCTGATACCGAAATAGGTCTGCGCGCCCGACTCAACGCCGTTGCGGCGGCCGCCGTATGGCGACTCATTGAGGTAGAGGTTGAGAATTTGTTTTTTATCGTACATGCGCTCAACTTCGATGGCCAGAATCATCTCTTTGATCTTACGAGGAACACCGTTCAGGCCGCGCTTTTGCGCTTCGTCGGCGAAGAATACTTGCTTGACGAGCTGCTGGGTCAGCGTGGAACCTCCCTGTACGCTGCCGCCGTTGGCATTATTAACGAGAGAACGGAAGATGCCGGTGACACTGATACCACCATGCTGGTAGAAGTCTTTATCTTCGATGGCGACCGTGGCATCCTTCATGTATTGATTGATGTCGTCACCCTTGACGACAAGCTTATAGTCGCCATCACCCTTGTCTTCCCAAAGGAGCTTTCCGTTGCGGTCGAGATATTTCGTAACAGTAGTCTGAACGCGTTTAGCGAGTTCGCCCGGGCGGATGGTGTCGAGGTCTTTGCGGTAGTAGGCAAACAGCGCACCAACGCTTAAAACGCCAAGCAGAATCGCGACGCCAAGAACTTTAAGCGCCATGAACGCGCCTTTTTTGCTGAACCAATAGCGTACGACTCGCTTTGGTTGCAGGCGGTAAAGTAATCGTTGCACGGGATGCTTCGGCAGACTTGCCAGGTACTCGGCTTTCTTGCGAGCTTCAGCTTCTTTCTTGGTCTTGCGCTTGTGCGTAAGGTTGGAATACACGCTCATATTGCGTGATTTGGTCGGTTTTTTAGCCACGTCGTATTTTTCCCATAAGCAGTATTACCAATTATTATAGCACGCACGAGCGAACGTATAGACAATTTTTGGTGGGAAAATCTGCAGATGAGCGCCACACTATTTTTGGTCGTATTAATACTCTTTTTCTGCTATACTTGCCAGAGTAATAACAGATAGGAGAATCATGAAACTTTCCGAAGAATTGCAGTGGCGTGGCTTTGTAAACCAGACCACCTTCAAAGATCTATCCGCTTTAGACGGAGCTCCTATCTCGTTCTATTTTGGGGTTGATCCGAGCGCCGACAGCATGACAATCGGCAACTTCGCCGCCGCTATGATGGTGCGGCACTTCATCGACCACGGCCACAAGGCGTTTCTGCTTGTTGGTGGTGCAACCGGTATGATCGGCGACCCGGATGGCAAAAAAGATGAGCGGAACCTTAAGACGCTTGATGAAATCGCCAAGAACAAAGCCGGTATCGCCGAGCAGTACAAACAAGTGTTTGCGGGTAAGGACTTCAAGATCGTTGATAACTACGATTGGTTTAAAGACATTAACTACCTTGATTTTCTGCGGATTGTCGGCAAAAACGTACCGATGAGCCAGATGCTTGGCCGCGACTTCGTGCAGGCGCGTCTTGGTGAAGACGGCGCCGGCATCAGCTACGCGGAATTTAGCTACTCGCTGATTCAGGGCTACGACTTCGTCCATCTTTTCCGTGAGCACGGCGTGACGCTGCAGGTTTGCGGAGCGGACCAATGGGGCAATTCAATCGCGGGCGTCGATCTCATCCGCCGGCTTGAGGGCAAAGAAGCTCACGTGTACTCGACACCGCTTGTAATTAATAAGGCCACCGGCGTGAAATTTGGCAAGTCTGAAGGCGGAGCTGTTTGGCTTGATCCAAAAAAGACGAGCGTCTACAAGTTTTACCAGTTCTGGCTGAATGTCGACGACGAGGGTGTGATTGACTACGCAAAAATCTACACGCTGCTCCCTCGCGAAGAGATAGAGATGCTTGCCGAGAAGCAAAAAGCAAATCCTGGAGCCCGCGACGC
>CAMLDM010000034.1 GCA_946479025.1 uncultured Candidatus Saccharibacteria bacterium
AAGATTTTAGTACTGAATTCAATCTCGGTATTTTTAGGAAGAGGCGAGCCTATGTTGTTGCCGGTCGTAGGGTCCTTCTTGTAAACGTTATCTTGATTTGTTCTCATAAACCGTGGTCGTAGGAGTGAGATGTACTGCACGTCCTCCATTTGAGAGAGGGGAACGCCGATGTAACTGCCCGCAGAGGGAGTGCCATTATATCCATAAGTAATGCCATTGACTGTGAATTTATGGTCGAAGTACATTTGTGTACCTTGTGTTATGGCGCTACCGGTGTTATTTGTGGCCTTTGCATCGTACATGTAAGTGTCATTTCGTGCCGCCATCCAACGCGGGTTCATGAAGTTTTCGTAGGCTACTGGGCTATCCTGTAGGTCGCTTAGCCGGATTGCTATCTGCAGACCAGCTCCTGTATCGTGCTGAGTTTTTAGATATGTTTCTCCTCCAATCTCAAACTTGAGAGGGAAGAATGCCTGCGTTCCGGCTGGTATCGTACCAGATGTTACACTGTTCGTTCGAGGATCTATCTTCGTTGTATCTCTCTTTAAACTCATCCATCGAGGGCTGACGAGAGGTGAAAATGTCACATCAACTTCTTCCAAATCACTATAGAGAATTCCTTTGGTAAGATTATTGTCGGTATCAACCTGGGAGCGAAGATACGTACCCATATCTGTAGTTATCTTTGTTGGAAAGTATATCTTTGTTCCTGCCGGGATAACACTATCAATATCTTCGCCGGTATATGGGTTCTTTTTGTAGATGTCAGTTTTTGTTTGCATCCAGCGGGCGGATAGAAGATTAGTATACTTGTAATTTTCCCGCGTGCTTCCAAACCAGCTTGTGAAATACAGATAGAAGTTACGATTTCCGTACGAGCCACACGGCGCCGTCCCCCAGCCGGCATTAAGCGTACTACTGTTCGGCTGGTAGGGTGTGTAGTTGTATAGAGCCTGAGTCGCGCGGTTCTCAATATTAACCGTGCTGCCGCCACATGATGAGCTTGGATTGTATTGAATGTAGTTGTTACCAAGTTCGTATGGCGTATCCCACGTCGGGCTGTCATTTAAAATGGCACGGAACATTTTTGCCGCCCAATCAAGTTGGTTGACAAGGCCGTAATAGTCGGAGTCACAAGGTGCGCCGTCGGGGCAACCATAACCTGTTGCACTACGATATTGGATATTAAGTGGCCATGTGTCCGTGACAAGCCCTTGTTCTTTTTGTAGGAGAACAATTAGCACTTGGGGGTTAATCGAATATTTTTGAGATGCATCGTAGATTAGCTGTGCGGCCGATTTGCCATTTACGCCATAAACATTAAGACAGTAAAACTTCGTTTGTCCGTACTTGTAACGACCCCACTCAGCACGGGTAATTTTACCATCACCGTTGTAATCTTTGCCTCCGCTAAATTCTGAAACCTGCGTTCCACTGATGTCGCAGTTTGGGATTTTCTTATTAAGAAAAGATTGGATCTGACTGGCTGTCATAGTAGTCTTATTTGACATGACATAATCACTCATAACGTTGCCAGGTCTCCAGCCGCTCACCGCGGCATCGGCTTTGGGTTGGTTAAGCGTGAATATACTAACAATCGACACGAGTGCAAGCGGCACCGCAACTATAGGTATAATAAACTTTTTCTTCTTTGCAATGATCATGTGTACCTACATTACCTCGTAATCCTGACCAGCAGAGCCGGCTTTGCTGCCACTTACTACAGATAATTTTATGTGCCAGATGCCACTTGACAGTTCACTCGTTGGGATGTCGAAGCCTTTGCATGTTGATGAGTGTGGCAGTGCTTGAATACCACTGGTTTTTGTGACGATTATGCTGCCCTTTGTGAGGGTAAGTGTGCATGTCCCTTTGTTGGTGATAGCTTCGATGAGGCTTTTCACTTTTACATTATTATTGGCCATGGTGATCGAGGTGAGGGTGACACCCAGTTTATTTTCAGGAGCAGGAGCGGGGTTGTCGTTGTTTGCCGGGGTTTTCGGTGAATCGGTAGGGGTGTTTGAGGGTGGGTTGGCGTCAGGCGAATTTGTTGCCGTGTCTGAGTTTGCCGTAGTTGTATCCGTAGAAGTACTTGTTTTTGGGGATTCTTTGGGGGTAAATGGCCAGCTACTGCTGGTCATGGCGTAGGCTCCATAACTTGCCACCAACACAACAATCACGGAAATTGTGACAACAATAGATTTTTTACTGAGCGAGGGTTTGTTTATTTTCATATGATGATACCTCCATGAAATTAGAGGACTACTAATTACCTATAATTATAATTCTTATGCACATAACCGTCAATCTAAGATGGTAGTGGTTTTTACTATGAAATATAATCAGAGCACTAGCCCTTAAACCCGTTCGGATTTTGCGACTGCCACCGCCAAGAGTCCGTACATGCATCATCGATAGTTTTTTCCGTAAACCACCCAAGCTGCTCGTTCGCTTTTGCAGGGCTAGCATAAGAAGTGGCGATGTTGCCCGGTCGGCGATCAACGATTTCGTAAGGAAGTTCCTTGCCGCACGCCCCGCTAAAAGCTGCAATGAGCTCAAGCACTGAGATGCCTTTTCCACTTGCAAGATTATAGGCTTCGGCGCCGGGCTTGGAATGTTCAAGTGCCGCAATGTGACCTTTTGCAAGGTCAACAACGTGGATGTAGTCGCGGATACCCGTTCCGTCCAGCGTGTCATAATCGTCACCGAAGACGACAACTTTATCTCGTTTACCAACGGCAACCTGTGCAATGTACGGCATGATGTTTGCGGGTATGCCATTCGGATCTTCGCCAATCAAGCCGCTTTCGTGTGCGCCAACCGGGTTGAAGTAGCGCAGAATAGTAATTTCCATGGAAGGATCGGCGATTACAGTGTCGCGCAGGATTTGCTCGATCATGAATTTCGTCCAGCCGTAAGGGTTGGTGATGCCAACGCCTATTTGACTTGTTTCAACAAGCGGAAGCTCAGACGGTGTGCCGTAAACGGTTGCAGAGGAGCTGAAAATCAGTTTTTTAACACCGAATTCCGCCATGATTTCACATAGCGACAAACTCGAATCAATATTGTTGCGATAGTACGTAAGGGGCTTTGCGACAGATTCACTAACGGCTTTGCTGCCAGCGAGATGCATGACGGCGTCAATTTGGTTTTCTTTAAAGATGTTACGTAAAGCCTCCTTGTCGGTAATGTCGACAGCGTAAAAAGGAATCTTTTTTCCGGTAATCTTCTCTACGCGATCAAGGGCTTCGCGACTGCTATTTGATAATCTGTCGACAATAATGACATTGTGACCTTTGTTGATTACCTCAATTGCTGTGTGGGTGCCTATATAACCTGCACCGCCGGTGATAAGGATATTCATGGTAGTAGCATAGCATCAAATATGGGCAACATACGCTACAATGGTGGTACGAATTTAGACAAGGAGCAGTATGAAGATAGTTATCGTCAGTGGTTTTTTCAACCCTCTTCACGGTGGTCACATGGATATGATTGAAGCGGCAGCAGCAATGGGAGACAAGCTGGTGGTGATCGTGAACAACGACGTGCAGCAGGTGCTCAAAAAAGACAAAGTTATTTTGAACGAGCAAAATCGGGTGAGGCTCTTAAGGGCCCTTCGGGACGTTGACGAGGTCGTTCTTTCTATCGACCAAGATCCGCCGGTGATTAAAACGCTGGAAATGATTGCAAAAAAATATCCGGACGACGAGCTGGTTTTCGCCAATGGTGGCGACCGCGACTCCGAAGCGGCGATTCCTGAAACGGAAGTTTGTCGCGCATACAACATAGAAATGGTATTTGGAGTGGGTGGTACCAACAAGGCTGATTCGTCGACACGCATTAACCAGGCATTGGGGCATAAAAAGTAAGTAGATTTATGTTTACCCGAGGGCTTTGAGTACTGTATAGTTAGAAGCATACTTTAAAAGTGGTGGGCAGTAGGGGTGTATTTTGTTTTCAGGTGTAAAAACTCTAACTGGTCGTTTTTTCCGTAAGCCTTCGTTGCCAAAAGTAAAGTCAACCGAATCAGGAAAGCTTGGATTTTTAGAGAGTGTTCGTGGGATTGCTGCGGGTTCTGTTGTTCTCGTTCATATAATCGCGGCTTTTTATCCAGGGGCGATTATAGGCTCTTCAAGCGCTCCGGTAAATAATGATTTGGTCGGTCGTTTGTTTTACGGTTTACCTCTTGGATTTACGGTGGCCGGTTACTTCGCTGTTACTGTATTTTTTACACTGAGTGGGTTTGTTTTAACGTACAAGTTTTTCCAAAGCCATAATGAAAATGACATTCATAAGCAGATCGCCAAACGGTATTTTAGATTAGCAATTCCTGTTTTCTGTACCGTTGCCGTGGCATATTTACTGATTGTTACGGGCGTGATAGTTAGTGATGAAGTGGCAAAAATAACAGGATCACCAGATGCAAAATATATTTATAGCTTTACACCCAACTTAGCCGATGCGTTCTATGATGCGACTATCGGTGTTTTAGTTGATGGTGTTAAGAAATACAACCCTGTTTTGTGGACTATGCCAATTGAACTCATTGGCTCTTTTGTCACGTTTGGCATGGCGTTGATGATTAAAGGTTTTAGAAAACGATGGTTGCTGTATGCTGGTGCGATCGTACTTTCAAGTCATACTTATTATGTGTCTTTTATACTGGGTATGCTTCTGGCAGATGTGGCAAATAACACTAATCTTATTTCATATCTTTACAGTAAGATTAGTAAAGTCTATGCGTATATCCTTCTTTTAGCTGTACTAGTGGTGGCATGTTTTCCCAACAATCCAGTCGGCGATATCAAGGGGACATTCTTTAACGCGTTGCTGATTCCAGGCGTAGACACGGGATATATAATTCATATTTGGTGGGCTGTGGCTGCCTTCGCACTCATGCTGGTGGTGCTAGTACGACCAGAAATACAGAAGCTCCTTAACAACCGCTTTTTGGTATTTATGGGCGGAATTTCATTTGCGGTATACTTAACGCATTATCTGGTTCTTTACTCATTGGGCGGCAGTGTATTCTTGGCGCTGCGCGACAGCATTGGGTTTGATATGTCCGTGCTGGTTGCGGCGACGGCAACTGTCGTGGTGACAATAGGAGTATCAATATTCTGGAAAAAGTACATCGACGACATGAGCGTAAGGATAAGCCGCCGGTTTGCGAGCTATATTTTAAAACAACCAGTCTCCGATAAGGTAGAATAAAAGCATATGCCGCGTAGAAAAATTTCAGAGTACAGATCGAAAAAGATAATTCACGAAGCGTTGGGGCTGCCGTATGAAGGGTGGAGCGTGGACGCGAAAGATAGTGCTAAAACGTTAAAAAGTGTGCAAGGCCACAAATCATACGTGGTAAAGGTGGATCAAGCGATAAAAGGGCGTTTTAAAAAGGGCTTGGTAACGCTCAACGTGCCGAAATCGGAAATCACGTCGGTGCTGAAAAAGTACGCGAAAGAGGGCTACGAGCATTTTATCGTTGAGCCGTATGTAACGCATGAAAACTCGGGCGAGCGCTACATCAGTATCGCGCAGAATCGTAATGGCCTTTCTTTAAGCTTCAGCGAAGCTGGCGGCGTGGATATTGAGGCACATCCGGAAAGCATAAAAACGGTACACATAGACGAAAAAACAGACTGGAAGACACTGGCGAAAAAGACTGCGCTTTCAAGTGAGCAGCTACAGGAACTGGTGCGGATCTTTCGCGAAAACTACTTCGTTTTTCTTGAGATCAATCCGTATATCGTGACGGAAAACGGTGCTATGCTGCTTGATCTTGCGATAGAAATAGATGATGCCGGCCAAAGTTTCGTTTCTGCGTGGTCGGCTGCTGATATTCGCGAGCCAAAACACAAAACATACCCGGAAGAAACGGTGGTACGCGCGCTTGATAAAGGATCGGTTGCATCGTTTAGTCTAAGTGTAATTAATCCGGAAGGGTCGATTTTCTTGCTGCTTTCGGGCGGGGGCGCGAGCGTAACGATTGCCGATGAAATTTACAATCAAGGATTCGGCAAGGAGCTGGCAAATTATGGCGAGTATAGCGGCGCACCGTTGGAGCATGAAGCTAAGAAATACACCGACGAGGTATTGAAACTTCTTTTGGCGTCGCCAGCATCGAAGAAGATCCTGTTCATCGGCGGAGCGGTCGCCAACTTCACTGATATTGCAACGACGTTTGCGGGCGTCATTAACGCCATGGAATCGCGCGCCAAAGAGCTGGCCAAACAAAATGTGATAGTGTATGTGCGCCGTGGCGGCCCTCGCCAGGAGATCGGCCTTGAAAACATGCGCCGTGCGCTGGATAAAATGGGGATCCTGGGCGGCGTGTACGACCCGTCTACCACCATAACTGAAGCATTGGGGAGCGCGCTGGAAGGACTGAAGAAATGATTGATATTAAGAAGCTGCGAGACACAAAAGATTTTAAGGTAGTAAGTCTTGGTTCGCACCCAGGTATTATTCAGTCGATGCTGGATTACGACTTCCTGATTGGCAGGCAGGAGCCGAGCGTCCGCCTGATTGTGGCGAACGGTCGTCGCCAAGAGCGTTATTTCTGGGGCGAAAGCGAAGTCATTATCCCGGTCGTTTCAAATCTTGAGAAAATCAGCGAGGCTGAAAGGAGTGAATTTGCGGCGGCGCTGAATGTGCAGTCGGCGCGGCGCGTTCTTTCCAGTACTAAGCAGGCGCTTGAACTGCTGCCAAATTTAAAGGTGGTGAACATCTTTGCCGAGCAGACGCCGGAAGCGCATACGCTTGAGCTTTTAGAGCTAAGTAAATCGCGTGACGTTCTCCTGGCCGGCCCTTCGTCCGTTGGTATGCTATTGCCGGGCAAATTCAAACTTGGCGCTATTGGCGGCACGCAGCACCCGCAGCTTTCAAGCGGAGGAATTATCGATGCCGGTGATACGGCGGTCGTCTCGACGTCCGGTGGCATTGTGAACGAGCTGATCCATACGGTGACAAGCAGTGGCCTGGGTGTCTCGTTTGCCGTGGCACTTGGTGGCGACCGCTTCCCGCTCATTAGCCCGGCGGAGGCGATGCTTTTGGCTGAGAAAGATGCCGCCACAAAACGCATCGTTTTCTTTGGTGAGCTTGGCGGCACCGACGAATACGAAATCGCGGAGCTGCTGAAAGCTAAAAAGCTGACGAAAGAGCTGGTCGTGTACATCGCCGGCACTGTTGCCGAGCTGTTTGAAACGCCGCCGCAATTCGGACATGCCAAAGCGATGGCGGCAAATTACGACGAGTCGGCGAGCGCTAAAAAAGCCGCACTTAAGAAGCAGGGCGCCGTCGTATGTGAGACATTCGCCGACGTGTCCAAGACGCTGAAAACATACGCCGATCCATCACGCGAAGTGACAAAGCGAACGATTGGCGAGCGAAAGAAAAGCCTGATCGTGAGTCATATTTCCGGAGACCGGCACGGCGAGACGCAGCTGCTTGGCCGCGAGCTTATGGAGACTGTCGAATCGCAGAGTCTGGCCTCCCTGGTGCTTTCCATGCTTCTCGGAAAACAGGTCGAGTCAAAAAAGGCGGTTGAATTTACAGATTATATGCTGCGTTTGCTGGTTGATCACGGTCCGTATGTTTCAGGCGCGGTGAATACGATCGTGGGTGCTCGGGCCGGCAAAGACCTGGTGTCGAGTCTCACGGCCGGTCTGCTTATGATCGGGCCGCGCTTTGGCGGGGCGATTAACGCTGCGGCAGGCAATTGGCTGGAGGGCGTGCAAAACGAAGAAACGTCGCGGCAATTTGTGGAGCGGTTCGCGCGCCAAGGCGTGGCGATTCCGGGCATTGGCCATAAGAAATATCGTCTTGACCTGCCTGATCCACGAGTGGAAAGCCTCATGAAATTCGCGGACAACAAAAACGGCGACCGCTTTTTACGGTTTGCGCGTTCTGTTGAGAAAGTCACCACTGCAAAGAAAGACATTCTTATCTTGAATATCGATGGCGCGATCGCTGCGTTGCTGCTTGATATCATCGAGTCGGAACTTGGTTACAGCGAAAAGCAACTGAAAGAACTTGTAGATATTGAATTTTTCAATGCGCTGTTCGTACTTAGCCGTTCGGTTGGTTTTACGGCGCACTACCTCGACCAGCGCCGTCACGATGAAGGGCTACTACGACTTTCTCCAAGTGATGTGCGTTATATTGGCTAAATGCTATAATGAGTTTTTAGACTGGAGGAAATCTGTATGTGCGGAATTGTCGGCTATATTGGAAAGCGCGATGCGCAGGATGT
>CAMLDM010000035.1 GCA_946479025.1 uncultured Candidatus Saccharibacteria bacterium
GAAAGCATATTAAGCGCGAAACTAACTTCAAGATGAGATTTCCCTATGAGGACACAGAAAGACGATCTGTTTGATAGGCGCAAGGTGGAAGTATGGTAACATATGCAGCTGAAGCGTACTAATAGTCCCATTGCCTTTTTATGTCCTTGTCACCTCTGTTACTCTTGAAGTAACGACGGTGATGAGGTAGACTTAACTAGTAATTGGTGGTAACCACCAACGTCAGTTTTATAACTTACCTAGCCAAATGACCGTGTCCAATTCAAGGACGCCGAAGTAAGGCTTTTCCCAGGTTGCCCAACGCGGAACCTTCGAGGAGCAAAGCCTTACTTCGGTGCCCATGGCGCTGAGGAAATACCTGTTCTCATTCCGAACACAGAAGTCAAGCTCAGCAGCGGCGATTATACTGCCACAAGTGGGAAACTAGCACGGTGCCGAATTATAAAAAGAGAGTCCGAACAGGACTCTCTTTTTCTTTTAGACAAAATCCTAGGACGGGGGCCGTACGTCCTACGCCGGGTAGAAAAAGAATACAAACTAATCATATACAAATAAAAACGACCAATCTCGCAGATGTGGTCGTTTTTAAATTTGAATCTAAATTTGGGATTCAAACAGGTGCATATTTATAATATCGCACGGAGCGGATATATGCAAATATTTATTCACAATAAAATAATGCTCATGTAAATATTGACAAAAAGCATAAGCTATGCTATATTAAGATGCATGCACATATCACGTGTGAGGTAATAAACAGGGTGGAGACCCTGCGATAAGAGGAGAAATAATATCATGGCTGGAACAAAAGCCGGCGGCCAAAAGGCTGCAGCAAAAAACTTAGCAAAAGACCCTAACTTCTACGCCAAGATTGGTGCTAAGGGTGGTAAAAATGGACGTACTGGTGGTTTTGCCGCTAATCCACAGCTCGCTCGTATTGCTGGTGCCAAAGGTGGCCGCATTTCGCGACGTAAGAAGGCTGTCACGACAGTAGCGCAGGATGACGTCGCTCTTGCCGCGTAAGAGTAGGCAGGTCGGTAACAAAATAAAACGCCCGTCAGAAGGGCGTTTTATTTTGCTTTTGTTACCGTATGCCTACGCAAAGCGCAGGCACGCGCGTCGTTAACGCGCCATCTGGAGAGGCACGCAAGGCATTTGTACTCATTCTTTTTCACCTGGATGCCGGTTGCCTGGCAACCTGGACAGGTGCTGCGGGCATGAAGCCAGTCACGATAAGTATCGAGCGCGTCTTCTGCCTGGTCGATGTCTATCGTGACGTTGTATGCATGGGCGAGTGTTGTTTTTGCGTACTCCCAAGCGTCCCGCTCCAGTTCGATTAACCCGACATCTCGTATATACTCCGTGTGGCCGAGAATTGCGTGGGATAGTTCGTGCAGAAGCGAAGCTTGGTCGCTGCTTGCTTGATCGTAAAAAACAGTTTGCTCATCGGGAGACCAGCGAAACTCGCCGCTGGGCGTAAAGGTAAAATCGGGGAAATCGTTTTGAAGCCTAGCTATCAGCGAGGTAGTCGAGAGCATAATAATAACATCCGTAGATTACCGCCTGTTCGGGGTGTTTCGCCTGACGGAAGCGCGGACAGACAATGTGCGGCGGGAGCTTTTCGCGCAGCATGCCTTCGAGAGTTTTGCCGTAGTGGTCGAAATAAGTACCGATGCTGCCGCCAATGATTACTGTGTCGGGCTGAATGATAGGTATGGCTGCCAGGAAGCCACGGCTGATCCGGTCGGCAATCTGATACCATGTACGCTTACTCCTGATGTCGTGTGCGTACTTGCCGTACGTTGCATAAATTGCTTTGCCAGAGGCAAAACTCTCCCATTCACGCACCATGCCGTCAAATTCCACCAACATTCGACCGCCTTCACTGTAACGAAGTCCAGGGTCGATTTTACCGTTGGTGATAACTCCGGTGCCAATGCCTGTGCTGACGGTAACGTAGAGCGAAGAAACGGGCATCGGGTCGAGAATTCGCGTCTCCGCAAGTCCGGCAAGGTTCGCGTCGTTCTCAATCAAGATGGGAGTTTTTCCAAGTACACCGGATAAGGCACCGTGAGCGTCAAAATTTTTCCAGCCGAGATTATTGCACCACACTGCAATGCCGTTCTTTACGATGCCCGGCAGCGCAACCACAATGGCTTCTATCGGCTCGTCACTGTAGTTTTTCTGCAGCGTTTCGCGCAGAAGTTTCACATATTCATCCTGATTCGCGGGCGTAGGAAACTTGATGGTCTCGCCAATACTGCCATCCTGCCCGAACTTGGCAATCAGCGTCTTTGTCCCACCCGTGTCGACCGTCACTAACATACCTGTAGTGTACCACAAAATTCACGAGTTGCGCTTGAGGCTAAAAAACGGTATAGTAAAGACAAATAAGAGAGGGACGCTATGGTGCGAACAAAAGAGGGTGGTTCTGTACTCAGTTTTGTGATTATAGGAATCGTGATGATCGCGCTTCTTGTGGGGGGCGTATACGTCGTTAAGCAGCAGCTGACAGCATCAGAGACGCCGCCGGCAGCACCGCAGCAGCCGGAGCCTGAAGAAAAAAAGCAGCCGGAAGCTCCTAAGGAGCAAGATAAAAAGGTGTCGGAAAATAACCAGAAAGCAGACGAGTCGAAACCCGTCTCTTCCGTCGGCAAATCCAGCGAGCTTCCGCAGACCGGTCCGGCGGAACTGCCCCTGGCGGTAGTCGCACTCGGCCTTCTTAGCTTGACGGCCGTTTCGTATGCACGCTCACGCCGTCTCGAGCTCTCTCTTTGACATGAGGCTACCATCTGAGGTACAATAGGGGTAATCTAGGAGTGCTGTGTTTAACGTGCTTCAGAAATATCAATTAAGGAAGGAGTCTTACTAAGACTTATGGCAACAAAAGCCACAATAACAATGGACGATTTGCTCGCTGCCAATGAAGACAGCGTCAAGCAATTAACAGCAGGAGAGGTGATTACCGGAAAAGTACTTTCACTTCGTAAACACGAGGTATTAATCGACCTCGGCGCACAGGGAGTCGGATACGTTCCACGCCGCGAAGTCGGTTTTTCCCGCGCACTTAAAGAAGGTGACGAGGTAACGGCAAGCGTCGTTGACGCTGAGCTCGACAACGGCTACTCACTGCTTTCACTTCGAAAAGCTGCAAAAGACCGTGGCTGGGAAGAAGTCGCGGCTAAACTTGAAAGCGGCGACATCATCGAGGTTTCACCATACGACGCAAACCGCGGTGGTCTGCTGGTAGAATTCGAAGGTGTACGCGGATTCCTGCCAGTTTCACAGCTGTCTGCCGAACACTACCCACGTGTTGGTTCAAGCGACAAGGACGAAATCCTCCAGCGCCTCAACGGCTTGGTTGGTCAGACGCTCAAGGTCCGCATTCTCGACAGCGACCGCAAGGCAAACAAGCTGATCTTCTCTGAGAAAGAAGCAGTTAAAGAAGGTCTCGCAGAGCGCTTTGACAAGCTGAAAGTCGGCGACAAGGTCTCGGGCGTTGTTACGGGCGTTGTTGATTTCGGCGTCTTTGTGAACGTTGAAGGTATTGAAGGTCTGGTGCACATCTCGGAAATCAGCTGGGAGCGCGTCAACAACCCAAGCGACTACGTGAAGGTTGGCCAGACGATCGAAGCCAAGATCATCTCGATCGACAAGGACCGCCTAAGCCTCAGCATCAAACAGCTGACGCAGGATCCATGGCTCGACGAAGTTGAACAGTTCAAGCCTGGCGACGTTGTTGAAGGTACGGTCACCCGCATTACGCCGTTTGGCGCATTTGTGCAGATCAGCCCGGCCGTTGAAGCCCTCGTTCACATTAGTGAGCTTGGCGACGGCAACGACGTTGATCCGGAAAAAGTCTTTACGCTCAACGAACGCAAAAACTTTGTCGTTCTTGGCGTGGAAAAAGACAGCCGCAAGATCTCACTGAGCCTTGCCGACAAAAAGAAGAAATAGTTCCGAGCAACCTCGGACATAATCCGCCAAGAAGTGGCGGGCGAAAGGAGCTTTAAATGAGCCAAGAAAAAGTACTTGTTGTCGCTGACTCAATTACTGTGGGTGAACTGGCTGAAACGCTCAATTTGCCCGTCACTACTTTGATTGGTGAGCTGTTCAAAAACGGTATCGTCGCGACTATCAACCAACGAATTGATTTTGAAACCGCGACGATTATCGTCGAGGAGCTTGGGCTGGATGTTGAGCTTCAGAAAAAAGAAGCCAGCGCCACGCCGGAGCGTAAAACGCATCAGCTAAGCGAAAATGCCGTCGACCGGCCGCCGATAGTGGCCGTAATGGGTCACGTTGATCACGGTAAAACCAGTCTGCTCGATGCGATTCTCGGCACTAAAACCACCGAGGGTGAGGCGGGTGGCATCACTCAGCATATCAGTGCCTACCAGACCGAGCGAAAAGGCCGCTCGATCACCCTTCTCGACACGCCGGGCCACGAAGCCTTTGCGGCGCTTCGTCAGCATGGCGCAACGCTCACCGACGTCGTGATTATCGTTGTGGCGGCCGATGACGGCGTGAAGCCGCAGACTGTCGAGGCGATCCGCTTTGCGCAAACGGCCAATGCGAAAATCGTCGTTGCCATCAACAAGATGGACAAAGAGACTGCCAACCCGCAGCTCGTCAAAACGCAGCTCGCCACCGAGCATAATCTCAACCCGGAAGAATGGGGCGGTGATACGGTGATGGTGGAAGTGAGCGCTAAAACCGGCCAAGGTATCGATAAGCTGCTCGATATGGTGCTGCTTGTTGCCGACGTTGAAGAATTGAAAGCGGACGTCGACGTGCCGGCTGAAGGGCTCGTGATCGAATCACATATGGAGACTGGCCGCGGCGCCGTAGTGGGGCTTTTGGTGCAGCAAGGAGAGCTCAAGCCGGGGCATTTCCTGGTGGCGGGGACTGCGTATGGAAAAGTCCGCACACTGCTTGATTTTGCAGGCAGGACGATCCGCTCCGCAGGTCCGTCAACGCCAGTTACGGTTACTGGATTCAAAGAATTGCCGCAATTCGGTGATGTCTTTACGATTGTAAAGAACGAGAAAGAGGCCAGGAACGCGACTGAGCGTGCACGTATCGAGCGCGAGAAAAACGCCGCCACAACCAATGTTACGGGCGCCGATCTTCTCAAGATGATGAACCAGAAGCACGACACCCAGGAAGTAAACGTTATTGTTAAAGCCGATGTTCAGGGTTCACTCACTTCAGTTATGGACAGTTTGCGCCTCGTGGACACGGGAGGTGAAATCACATTGCGGATCATCGGAAGCGGTGTCGGGAATATTTCAGAGAGCGACATTCGTCTTGCTGCTGACAGCGATACGATTATTTACGGCTTCAACGTAGAGCTGCCGCCAGCCGTGAAGCGACTTGCGATGCGCGACAAGGTTCAGGTGCGTATCTTTAAGGTGATTTATGAACTGCTCGATGATGCTCGCAACTCTATGGAAGCGATGCTTGCACCGGAAGTTGTTGAGACAGAGATTGGCAAGCTAACCATTAAAGGTATCTTCCGTACCCTTAAGGACGAAGTGATTGCCGGAGGAGAAGTAACGACGGGCAAGGCTGTGCCGAACGTTCTTGCGCGTGTTAAGCGGGGCGGGGAACAGCTAGCCGAAGTTGAGGTTATGAGCGTCCAGCGCCAGCAGCAAGAAGCCAAAGAAGTGTTTGAAGGCGAAATGTGTGGCCTGTCGCTTAAGACGAATAAAAAGTTGCTCCTTGAAGAGGGGGACACGCTCGAATTCTTCAGTCGCGAATTAGTAAAACGCACGTTGCGATAACGTGCGTTTTTTCTTTGTGAGATCTTCTACTTTTGGGTTTCGTTGATTGCGTTGCTGTTTTTAGCGACCTCACCAAGAAGGATGTCAATCTCATCTTGGGTAATGTCTTTGAGCTCGGGTACATTTTGTTCGATCCAGGCTCCAACTTCTTCGTCGGATCCCTTCTCCTGCAGTTCCAGGAGGGTTTTTAGCTGGTCGTCGTCGAGTGATTCGGTAATTTCAGCACCGACTCTTTCTTCGAGCGTATCGTTAAGATGCTGCAGGAAGCTTGTTTCGTCCTGTCCGTCGAGACTAATGCCAAATTCATCGAGAAGTTCGCGGGTGATAAACGGTTGCTGGTTCATTTTAGGTAATTCCTTTTTTGCTTTTTAATGTGTTCACTTACTTTGACAGTATACTCTACTTAGAGGCGTTCCATGCAGCATCGACGGCTGCCTGTCCGGTTATTTGGGCGCGGGTGGCTAAGCGGCCTAAACGCTTTTTCTGCTTATTCGTAAAGTTCGCCGCAGTATTATATTTTTCTACCACCTTATTTTTGCGTTTAGCCCAACGTTCGTGTCGTGCACGCTTGCGTTCTGCTGCGGCACGAGCCCGAAGCTCTATTCCTGCCTGAATGGCTGCGTATTTTTCCATTTTTGCATTATGGCGTTCCGTACGTCGCTGATCTCTTTCGGCCTGTCGCTGATCGCGGGCCTCCTGTTTGGCCTGAGCACGAGCATCCCAACGTGACTCTGCGGCCGCGTAAGTGGATTTTGCAGCGCTTTTTGTGCCTTTAACCGCGCCTTTACCGGCCATGATGCCGAGGCCAAGCGTAATAAGCCCGGCACCTTTGAGCTTGTTAAGTGCGCCGCGGCCGATTTTACGCACCGTGCCTTTTGCTTTTTCGGTCATTTCTTCGCGGAATTCACGGCGGTCTTGGCGGCGACTTTCGTGATCAAGTTCGTTTTTACCGAATTCCTGAGCTGTTTCACTTACCATACTTTGCTCTTCCGGATAAGCCAGGCTCGCGAGGTGGAGTTTGTAATCTTCGCCATCACGCTTGCGATATTCGCTGAGGGCTTGATCGTGGGCAGAATTTATTGCACGCTCCTGAAGAAGCGCTGCAGTGCGTTCAAGGGCATTTCCCATAGGGGAGGCCACACGATTATCGACGATCTCTTGGCCGGCCACGACCACGTCGTGATTTACGTAATCCGCTGGATCAGTAGGTACGAAGTCGTCTTCTGACTCCGTGCGAGAGTGAGTGAGGGTTTCTGTCATTTGGTCGATTCCTTTTTGCTTTTTGTTTGATTATGTGATTATTATAAACATTAATAGTATAAAAAGTCAATAGTATCTAAATAATAATATTAATATAAAAACAAATCCACATCAGTTATCGATGTGGATTTGTGAAAAGTACGAGGATACGACAGTGAGGTTTCGCTGTCATGTCGAGATACTTTTTAAGGGGTTGGACCCGGCGGGGCGGGCCACGGAACTCGAGTGAATTCCGTGGCCACGCTCCCGCGCGGGTTCCCCATCAGTTGACGGCCTGGGCGAGCTTCTGGTAGTCGCTCTTGATGTCCGACGCGATCACGCGAGGCACGACCGTGTCGGTGGAGCCGGGCCTGTTGGACTGCCGGGCACTGGTGAGCGGGCTGAGCTTGTCCACCAGCGGCTTGATGTCGCCCTTCTTGACCATGTCGGCCGGGAGGGCGGCGGTCGGCGCGGGCTTGTTGAGCTCGGCCTCGAGCTTGTGCGCCAGCGAACCGGCCACGCTCTTGTCCCTCTCGTTCTTGAGCGTCTCCACGGCCTTGTCGCGCTCGTCCTTCGTCTTCTTGAGCTCGGCCTCGAGCGAGACGATGGCGACGGGAGTTCCCTTGCCGTCGACCTGGATGTACTCCGGGTCGCCGGGAGTCAGGGCACGACGCAGCAGCTGCTTCGAACCCTTCGGGACGATGGTGTCGTCCGCGGAGAGCAGGAGCTGGAGGGCGTTCTGCGCCTCCACCTGCGGGTTCGTGCCGCTGGAGCCGGCGCCGAGCGCCTGAGCGGGCGCGCCGTTGTTGGCGCGGGCCTGGGCGTAGGTGCCGGCCGCGAGGGACTTGGCGTCCGCGCGGTTGGCGACGACGGCGGCGAGGGCGGCGAGCAGGTCCTCCTGCTCCTGACGGGAGAAGGAGGGGTCCGCCAGGGCGTCGGTGACGTCGGCGGCGAACTGGTTGCTGAGGTCCTCGATCCGCTTGGCGGAAGCGGTCTTGCCTGCGGTGGCGTCGAACATGGTTGTGTCCTCCTCGGGACATTGTGCGGAAGAACCTACTTTACAATATTTAATTATTATTCAGTTGTTAACCACACAATGTCTCTCGCGAGGCGACATTGTGCAATACTATACGCGACCGAGTCGTATAGAGTATTGCACAATGTCGGGCTGTTCTCTGATGGGGTAG
>CAMLDM010000036.1 GCA_946479025.1 uncultured Candidatus Saccharibacteria bacterium
TCGTCCCCACTTCGCCGCGGATCGCGCTGGCCGCCCTGTCAGATGTCCAGTCCTTAGTCGATTGGTCGTTGACCGCCACGATCACATCACCAGCTTTGAGGCCTGCCTTCTCTGCTGGGTTGTTCGGAAGGATCCGCGTGATAGTTGGCTGGTCGCTGCGCACGCCGATTTCCGCCCCGATACCGCCGCCAATGTCGCCGGAAAGATCATTATCGAACGCCTTCGCCTCATCCGCGTCCATAAACAGCGTGTACTTATCGCCGGCTGCTGCTGCAAGTCCGCGGCTGGCGCCATCTATCAGCTTTTGCTGATCCAGTCTGCCGTCGAAGTTCGCCTCTAAGGCCTGGTAGGTTTTTTGCACCGCACTAAGATCAAGCGTATCGGTCGCCACCTTCACGCCGAATACCGGCGCGATTGCGCCCACCACGTCGTTGCCGCGCGTTCCGGCCACGAAACCAATCACCGCCACGACGGCGATGGTAATAAAATAAACGTTTTTCGATACGCCACTGCGGACCTGCTCTTGAGGCGCCGCCATAGAATGCTGACTGGATGACACTAAATTCCCCTATTCGACTTATAAATAACTACTTATAATTATAGCACTAGAAGCCGAGCAAAATACTGCTTGCGGGTATTTTCGAGGCGACGAAGTGTTATATCCAATATAGCGCACTCGGCAAGGAGTGCGCTATAAATAATTTTCTTTAACAATGACTATGCCTACGGGAAACGAAGGAAGATAACACCAGAAGTTTTGATGTCCATCGTACTGTAGCCATGATTACCGTACATATTGAACTGACTTACGTGCACCCACCCACCGCTTGGTGGCGATTCGACAATCATAGCATGACCAATAGGCGCAAAGTTGGAGTCCGGAGGCAGAATGACGGCGTCGCCCGGCTGCGGGTAGCTTACTCTATGCGCACCACTGTAAGACATTGCGCTTCCCGTAGGGTTCCACTGGCCATTAGGCTTCGTGTGTGGCAATGCCCACTCCCACGCATTTCCTTCTCCCTGGAAACCTGCAACACTCTTATGGAAGCGATTGGCAAGTGCCCAGGCCACATAGCTGACACACTCACGAGTATAGAGACCCCAATCGTCTGAATTGTAATCAATCGCCGCATATGGATATCCACCGCCAAGGCCCGTACCACCATTGCTCGGTGATAAGTTTGCATACTGGAAACTACCTACCACACCAGAGTTGGCGCTTATACCATTACTAACCAACGACTGATAGTACGACTGTTGCTGAGCTGAAATGCTTGCGATTTTCGCCTGCGCACTTGCTGCCTGCTTTTGATAAGCCGCTTCTTCACCTTTTGTTTTTGCCAAAAGTACTTGTTTCTGCTCTTCAACTGCTGCCAGAGAGTTTCGCTGTGCTTTTTGTTTGTCGAGTACTTTCGCAACGGCAACCTTGTCGTCTTCAAGTTGCTTTTTCAGCTTCTGAATAGTATCGATGGTCTGTGTCAAGGTATCGCGAATAGACGATTGGTAGGTTTGCTTATCAACGTAGTCACCGATATTCTGGCTACTCGCGAGCATTTCCAAAGGTGAAATCGTACCATCTATGTAAAGATCTGCCATGGTTGTGCCAAGCGCATCTTTGTTGTCGGCGATTTTCTTTTCAGTGTCCTTGATTTGCCTCTGCAGCTTATCGTACTTCGCCTGACTGACGTCTACCTGTGTTTGGATCGCTTGTTTCTGACTAGCAAGCGAAGCGAGTTTGTTCGCAAGGGTATTCGCTTGTTTCTGTTTTTGGTTCGCTTGAGCTTGATATTGATCAGCCTGTTGTTGTAATGCGTTAATCTGATCATCAAAACGATCGGCATTCGCTTTCGGCATTAGCGAAAGAGGAGCCGCCATCACCATCAAAACGGCCATAGCCACGAGTGCGGACTTCGTGACTAACCCTTTTGAAACCGGTGTGGTGGACCTTTGTTTCATTAACTTGGATTTTATCATAAGCATAATAGACTTGTCAAATGCCTCCTTTTATTAAAATTTAGATCTTTAAATATTTTCGTGTCGCAAGAAGTGAAGAAATCGTGCCAATGATCGCTCCCATCACAATCATCGCAAGTACTACGAGCCCGATGTATACCGTAATGAAATGCAGCGTACTCTCAACATTTACGCCGTAACTGAGCAGTTTATCTTTCGAGGCGAACAAAATCGCCGTACCCAAGGCGGTCGCCACCAGCGCGGCAATAAACCCGTACACCACCGCCTCTACCACGAATGGTCCGCGGATGAAGTTGCGGTCGGCACCGATAAGTTTCATCATCTGGATTTCATCTTTACGGTTGAAAATTGCCATACGGATGGTGTTAAAGACGATCAGCGAAGAAATAGCAATAAAGATAATGCTGGCCACCAGCCCGATTTTCTCAGAGAAGCCGACCCAACGGCCGATGTTTTCAATAGCAGATTTGCGGTCGCCGGCGAATGACGGCGCACGGTTCGGATCGATGTCTTTTTTCACCGTTTCGTCGGTATCTACAAAGTGGCGCAACTCGTCGGTTTTATTGATGTCGACAGGACGAATGCGGAACGTACCTGGGAATTTGTTCGTAGCTTCGTTCAGCGCGTTCAGTGTACCGCTACTTTCTTTGTTGGCCTGGGCAAAGTTCTCGCGCGCTTGCTTCGGACTAACGTACTCTACGCTGCGCACGGATGATGTAAGCTTCTCCAGTCCCTGCTTGATTTTCGCCACGTCCTCATCGCTGGTGTCGGTTTTTACGTAGATCGACATGTCTACCTTATCGCGGATCTCCCCCACCGTATCAAGCAGAACATTGCGAGCCGACAGTGTCATAAAGACGACGAGCAAGGTAATCGTCATCACGGCGGTCGCAGCAATGGTCAGCCAGGCATTTCGAGAGAAATTGTTCACGCCGTAGCGGCACATGCGAACAAAGGTAAGCCACTGGCGGCGATGGCGCTTCTGCTGCGAGAATGCTTTGGCGTCTAGTTTACGCTTGCTCATTGCCGGTAACTCCCCTGCGCTTGGTCGCTGGTAATTTTGCCGTGTTCCAGCGTCACCACGCGGCGCTTCAGTTTATTGACGATCTCGACGTTGTGAGTGGTAAGAAGCACGGTCGTGCCGTATTTGTTGATTTTCTCGAGAAGCCGCACGATATCCCAGCTATGCTTTGGGTCGAGGTTGCCTGTTGGCTCGTCGGCAATCAGGATCTTCGGCTGGCGCACCACGGCTCGGGCAATAGCTACGCGCTGGCGTTCACCACCGGACAGCTGGTGCGGGAATTGTTTTTCTTTACCGGTCAGCCCCACGAGTTCAATCACCTTCGGCACGGTATTTTTGATCTCGCGGTTGCTCATGCCGGCGATTTCCAGCGCAAACGCCACGTTTTCAAACACGGTACGTTGCGGCAACAGCTTAAAATCCTGGAACACCACGCCGATTTTTCGCCGAAGCAGCGGAATGTGCTTGTCCTTCAGCGTATCGTAGTCGATTCCGCCCACGACGATCTTACCGCTGGTCGGCTTTTCCTCGCGCGTAAGCAGGCGCAGCAGCGTCGTTTTACCGGCACCGCTCGTTCCCACCAAAATGACGAACTCTTTCGGCTCCACATGCAAACTGACACGGTTTATAGCCGGTTTCATGTCTTTGCCGTATGACTTCGTTACCCTATCTAAAAGAATCATTACTATCCATAGTATACCATAACCGCGATTACTTCCACACGTGTGGCGTAGGAATTACTCCATATTTTGCTCAAGATAAGCGGTCATGAAACCATCAAGTTTGCCATCAAGCACCCCCCCAGCGTCGCGGTCTTCATATTTGGTGCGGGTATCTTTTACCATCGTATACGGATGCAGTACGTAATTTCGGATCTGGCTCCCCCAGTTTGCCGATTCGCCCGCCTGGAGGTCGCTTACGCTTTCCGCGTGCTGTTCAAGCTGAAGTTGCGCGAGTTTCGAGCGGAGGATTTTAAGCGCAGTTTCCTTGTTTTGCAACTGCGAGCGTTCATTTTGAATCGCTACGACGATGCCAGTCGGAAGATGGGTTACACGGACCGCGCTGTCGGTCGTGTTCACGCTTTGGCCGCCGTGGCCACCGGCACGGTAGACGTCGATTTTCAGATCTTTCTCCTCCAGAGCCACCTCTTCCGGTGCGTCAATCTGCGGTAGTACCTCTACCAGCGCAAAGCTAGTCTGGCGCAGATTATCGCTGTTAAACGGGCTCAGACGCACCAACCGGTGAACGCCGTTCTCGCTCTTCAGACGTCCGTAAGCATACGGGCCAGTCATTTCAATGACGCTGGTTTTTATGCCGGCTTCTTCACCCGCGGAGCGCTCAACGTTCTTGGTTTCAAACCCGGTCTTTTCCGCCCAGCGAAGATACATCCGCTCTAGCATTTCCGCGAAGTCCTGCGCGTCGGTTCCGCCCACGCCTGCCGTAATGCGCATAATTGCGCCCCTGTCATCGTATTCACCTTTGAAAAGCAGCTCTTTTTTGCGCTCCTCAAACTCTTTTTCAAGCGCGCCTACCTGCCCTTCAAATTCCGTCAGCAGACTATCGTCGCCAAGCGCCATGAGCTCGCTGATGTCACTTGCCTGCGAGCGCAGCGTTTGCCATGGCTCCACCATTGCAGTAAGCGCCGCGAGCTGCTTGCTTTTTT
This sequence comes from uncultured Candidatus Saccharibacteria bacterium, assembly GCA_946479025.1. The sequence continues at coordinate 4,659 of CAMLDM010000036.1, forward strand.
CCTGCGCGTAATTCGGATTGTTCCAGATTTCCGGCGCGGCAAGTTCACGCTCCACCGCGGTTGCCTGTTCGGCTTTTTCATCAATGGCGAGCTGCTCGTAAGCGGTGGCAATTCCCCGCTGCAGCGCTTCAAGTCGTTTGAGAAGTGGCTGCATTACGTCAGTTTTTCCACGGCGGCGATAAACTGGTCACCACGATCTTTATAGTTTTTAAACATACCAAAACTTGCGCACGCCGGGCTCAGTACCACCACGTCGCCATTTTCTGCGTGATCCTTTGCAGCTTTGACGGCAGCCTCCATTGTCGTCGCTTCACCCAAGTTTAGCGTCTGGATGTTCTCGTTCTGAAGCGCTGCTTCAATCGCACCCGCCTCGCTGCCTATGAGCACGGCGAATTTCACGTCGCTGCGCGCAGCTGTTTCGGCCATCCCGTTAAACTCCGCACCTTTACTTGAACCGCCCATAATCATAACTTTCGGCTGGATAAACGCTTTCATCGCCGCAACCGCGCTGCCCGGCGTAGTGGCGATACTGTCGTCGTAATACTTCACGCTGCCGACTTCGCGCACAAATTTCAGCCGGTGCGGCAGGCCGCTGAATGCGCGAATTCCCCGCTCGATTGTCGCGCTCTCAACGCCAAAATTCATTACCGCGTTTATAGCCGCGCAGGCGTTTTCTATGTTGTGTGCTCCCGGAAGCTGCAATGCTTCAAGCGGAAAAAGTTCACGGGAACCATACCAAAACGAACCATCATGCGCGCTGGCAAATTCTTCCGACTGAAACGGCTGCTTTCGCGCTTTTGACGATTCGCCGATTCGCCGTGAATATTCGTTCGTCATGTTATACACCACCGCGTTCTCCGCGTCCTGGTACTTCACGATGCTGGCTTTTGCCGCCACATAATCGTCGAAGTCTGCGTGGATATCCAGGTGATCCGCTTCAATCATCAGCACGACTGCCGTTTGTGGCGATTTTTCAATGTCCCACAGCTGAAAACTGCTCAGTTCGTATACCACGACATCGTCAGGCGTCACCGATTCCAGCACGCCAAGTGCCGCCGTTCCGATATTTCCTACCAAATGAACCGTCTTGCCCGCCTCACGCAAAACACTCGCAATCAAGCTGCAGGTCGTTCCCTTGCCTTTACTGCCGGTTACGCCGATAATCGGCGCCGGGCAGCGTGCAAAAAACTCATTTGTTGCCGACCAGATTTTACCGCCGGTCGTAATTTTGCGGGGCGCAAGACTCGCCGTACGAACCACGAGATCAAAGTCCGCCAGCTTCGAGAATGCGCCCGCGCCCAAAATCGTCGCGACACCTTCAGGCAAATCAGAGACCTCTTCGCGCTCGTCAACGATGGTTACATCGCCTCGCAATTTGAAATACTCGTAATTCGACTTACCTTCAATTCCGTAGCCTGCAATTGCGATCTTCATAGTATTATTTTACCGTTTTTTGAAATAAAGTGGCGAGTTTGTCATTCAGCTCAACGATCTCGTCTTTTTCTCCGCTGCTCACACCCGCAAGCACCCATGTGTCGCTGGCAATGAAATCCCGTGCCGTCGCGATCATGCGGTCACGCGTGGTTTTACGGATAGATTCCGGTACTTTTTCATAGTCTTTCACTACGCCGTCCGCAAAATAGCGGCCAGTGTAAAAATTGCTGATCTGCGCCACGGTCTGCGCGCCCATCTGGTAACGCCCCAGTGCGTATGATTTTGCGGCCGCCAGCTCTTCTTCGGTGATTTTACCGTCCAAAACGCACTTCACTTCGCGGACGATGATGTCGAAAAGTGCCGCCGAGGTTTCCAGGTTCACCTGGCCGCCAAAATCCCAGCTGCTATCGTGAAAGCCAACCGATGTATCTGAGAAAACGCCGTACGCCAAGCCCTTTTTACGTGCCGCGCCGTAAATACGCGAGTGCATCGTACCGGTAAGGATTTGGTCGAGGCAGTTCATCGCCTCAGCCTCGTCGTCGCTCAGCTCGCGCGGAACGGTCATGCTCCATCCAAACGTCAGATTTGAGGCCTCTTTGCGGCGAATCAGCGTTGGGTTGCCGCTGGTCAGTTCGTCGCGCGGCACTTCAAAGCGCTCGCCTTCGGGGAGTTCCCATTCGGCCAGCTGGCGCTTGATTTCAGCCTTTCGGCCGTGCAGTTTTCCGGCAATCACGAAGCACATGTTTTTTGCCGTATGCGTGCGCTTGTGGTGTTCGCGGATGTCGCTCAGGCGTACATTCGAAATAGTCTGCAGACGCTGCCAAAACGTAAACACGTCCTCGCCAAGAAGTTGCTGTACTTTTGGCCACAGCACGCGATTGTGGTTGTTAAGGTAACCGGTAAGTTCGCTTTTTACGTTGCCTTTTTCTGCTTCAAGCTCGCTTGCATTGAACTTTGGCTGACAGATCGCGACGCGCTGCAAAGCGAAAATCCGCTCCCACTCAAAATCGGCGCAGTCCGCCACGTACACCATGGAAAGGTCGCTGGTATACGCGTTGTGATAGGCGCCGTTTTTGGTAAATTCCGCCTCGTATTCGTGCTCGCTTTTAAACTGCGCATTGGCGCCGAACGCCATGTGCTCCATGATGTGCGCCGTTTCGTAAATGTCCTTGTTGCGTACGTAACGGTTACCGGCACGAAACTGAAACTGAAAACTCATCACGGTCGCCCCAGGAATATCAATCAACAGGCCACGCGCGCCATTAGCTAGCTTTACTTCTTCAACTGTGTGTTTCAAAACCCTCTCCTAATCAAGTTCTCGCAAAATTCTTGTTCTATTGTGCCACTTTTTTTGTGTAATTACCACCTTAATTGCGCGTTTTTGCATCTGTTTGCAATTCTTCGATTATTGACTTTACAAATGAAATATTGTATTATTTTCGTGTACAATCGTGAGAGATTTCATGACGAGTACGTCCTTTGATCGAGAGGAAACTCGGCACATGCCCCAGGTGTACGGCGCAACGCATCTCCAGCGCAAAAATCGAGTGCTGAATGCTGCGCGCAGCGTGCAGTTCAGCCCAGTCTCGTCACCGGATGGCTCCATCTCAGACCGGGATTGGGCCGTTTACGTCAGATCGGTGATGGAACAGATACTCGCGCGGTACGGTACCGTTCCCACCGCGGAGATCGTAATGCACGACCTCCAGCATCTCATCTACCTCGAGCTGCTCGTGCTGGAGTACGACGAAGAAAGATGGGTGTGGCTGTAGGGCTACGGCTCGGACGCCGGGCGTTCCGCCCGGCGTCCGGGTTCGCCCCCTTCCTCTCGATCACACTCAGTATTTATCAAAACAGCCTCCATTTTGG
>CAMLDM010000037.1 GCA_946479025.1 uncultured Candidatus Saccharibacteria bacterium
GACAGGCCTTCGGCAAACCCGTGATCGTACGGGTCGTGCGCATGCGGTGGTTGGCCGGCCCGAGAGTGGTCTGGCCGAACGCCTAACCTGCTGCATCTTCTCCCATTTACGATAGCCTCTGTCATTCATACGGCAGGGGCTATTTAGATGCCAGTTAATTACCAGCCTTGAAGCAATATGCCGGTCGCATCGTCCGCATGCTTGAAGCGCAGGTGCCAGAAATCAGGATCATCATCCTCCGTATTTCTGGTGAGTTCTATAAGCGCTTCAATACCTTCCCGGCATACGATATCGAATAGAACTCTCCTATCGTCTTCCTGGCTCTCATCCATATCCGGCGGAACAAGCCCGTCACTCCCGAGTAGTATTGCACGCACCCCAGCAAGAGGCAGGGAACGAACATAAATATATTGATCCATGTTCGGATCTCCATTCACCATTCCCTCACCCGTGCCGTCGGCCCGGTTACGGGTCGTCTGAAACATCTCCATTATTGCCGCCCGTATACGCGGATCCGCCCTTGCTTCCCGAGGAGTAATAGCCTTTTCTTTTGCGATTTGCTGCACGAGTTCAAGCACTTTTACGTCGTGTGGCCTATGCAGATTATCCGTCAGCAACTCGGTAGTTCCGTCTTCACATAGCACGGCCGCAAAGCTGTCGCCCACATGGCTGATGTCTAAGCGGTTTTCCAAAAAGTTGATCTTGGCTATCGTCGCCGTCGATGTGGGCAAAGAATTCAGCTCACTATAGTCAACGCTCGGAAAATCTCGGAGTTTTTCGCCGAACATGTTATTCAGATCCCGAAGCACCATTTTACCATCTGCCTTTTCTGGCATTTGCTCAAACATTTCTTTTAACGTATGCGATGCAAACCTAGCCCCCGACGCCTCCCCTATTTCTGGAATAGGTTTTTGGCTTGAAGCACCATCGAAAATGGCCGCCGTAATGCCACCGTCATGAACAACTACGCTAAGAGCATCCTCATTAGGTTTTTGCGAATCCTCCAGCAGCTTACGCCCGGCATCCGTTGCAGCACTTACCTTGCAGGTTCGCCCTCCCGAATTAATTAGCCTTCCGAGAGAAACAGAATCATCCGTATCCGTGTCATAGTCGAGCTTGTCCTGCATTGTCCTATTTATTATACGCCATTTCTTCTGTCGGAATTTAGACTAATCCGGATCTACGCTCTACTTATTTTCTATCACTGCTTAAAAAGATATTTTCAGTACACTGAACCGCCTTATCCAAACTCGTGGCATGTCCGGTCCAACAGCTCGAACTGTCATGAAAAACAACAAGAAACAAAACGCAGGACGATATCAGTACAACTGATATAACCAGCCATAATTTCTTTATCTGAAACGTCAGACTACCTTTTCTTATGCTGGCACGCAGCGCGAGCACCAGCCATGTTGCAAGCGAAGTAAACAAACTAAGGACCGGAAGCACAACAATCCAAATGGTCAGCACAGATCTCGACCAGAACCAGGAGCCGTAGAGATGCTGATTGTGAAGCAGCTCCGACATCTCGTCTAGCGCCATGGCGATAAAAAATGGCAGCAACAGAAACAGCGCGACAAAGCCCACGAAAATACTGGGCGTTAGGCCGCCTCTACGCGCAATCGTCGCCATATGCTGCTCGAACACGTTGCCTGGAAGGATGATTATTTCCCTTGCCCACATGCCGATCCTCCGCATTGTCCGCGGTTCGCCCTGCAACATATCTTCCATTGTCTGTATAATTTGGGCGCCGTATTTTTTGCGGTACTCCTCGGGATAGAGGTGCAGCAGCGCTCTATAAACCGAGCGAGAATCAGGCATGCAATCCCCCGTTCGACGACAAGACATGCCGTCTTTTCGCAAGCTCCAGACTGTTTTGGTAGTATTCCAATTCCTGGGCAAGCACGGTACGTCCTTTGTCGGTTAGCTGGTAATACCTTCGACGAGTATCTTCCTGCGCCGTAACTTCTTCGATCAGCTGTTTTTCGTGCAACTGTTTGATGCTCGTATACAGCGCGCCGGCCCCCAGGCGGATCTTCCCCGAAGAATCTTCTTCCACCTGCTGGATAATTTCGTAGCCGTGACGCGGCTTAAGCGTAAGCGCCAGCAAGATACTGAAAGCAACTTGTGGCAGTTGATTGTACTTACGTGTCATATGGTTTATTATACATCAATGTATGATATATCTAAATTAGATATACTTTCAGCAAACCGTAAGATAAATGTAGTTATATAGCATTATGATTAAGAAAATAGCAGTTGCAGCGTTTGTTATCCTAACATTTGTTATTTACAGCTTCCATCAAAGAAGCGAGGGCAAACAGGCTGTTCAAAATGTACAAAACTCTTCACAAGCATCAACTTCATCGGCGCCGCGAGCAACTGCATCCAACGGTTACAAAAATGGTACTTACACAGGCAAAAGCAGCGACGCGATCTATGGATATATACAGGTGCGAGCGACCATTTCTGCTAGCAAGTTGACTGCCGTCGACTTTCTCGACTATCCGCACGATCGCGACAATTCGGTTGAGATTAATAATTTCGCGATGCCGCGATTAAAAGAACAGGCCATCCAGGCGCAGTCCGCCCAGGTCGATGGCGTTTCGGGAGCTACAGACACCAGCCAGGCATTTATGGCATCTCTCGGCGACGCGTTGTCGCAGGCAAAAGCATAATGGAAGAAACGCGAATCATCATGGGCATGCCCATTACCCTGAAAGCTGTCGGCGGCAAGAACGTGCGCGAAGTTTTCAACAAGACATTTCGTTTTTTTGAACGTATTGATCAGAAATACAGTCCGTTCATTGCAAGCAGCGACGTTTCAAAGATAAACGCGCATGAACTTGCCGAATCCAAGTATGACTCTGAGTTGCAAGAAATTATTGACTGGGCAGAAAAAACAAAGAAGGAAACGGACGGTCATTTCGACGTTTGGCACAACGGAATTTTTGACCCGTCGGGCATCGTGAAAGGCTGGGCAGTCCAAAAAGCAAGCGAGCAGGTAGCAAAAGAAATAGATAATTTTTACGTAGATGCCGGCGGAGACATCCAGGCAAAAGGCGTAAATACCGAGCATCAGCCATGGCGCATCGGCATACGAAATCCATTTGACAGGTCACAGAATGTCGCGATTGTTTCACTGGATAATTACGCCGTTGCAACTTCCGGAACAGCGGTTCGCGGCCAGCACATTTACAATCCCAAATCTGATCGCCCGATTATGAATATTGTATCGATATCCGTCGTCGCGCCCAATATTATCGATGCGGACAGAATGGCCACCGCGGCGTTTGCCATGGGAAAGCAAGGCATAGAGTTTGTGGAAAATCTGCCGGGATACGAAGCGTACTTGATCACCAGCGACAAGCGAGCAATCACAACTTCCGGATGGCACGCATTCGAGGTACATGCGGCATGAAATACATCGACGACCTTATCGACCGCATTACGATGTACCGGTTGCTACTTTACTATCTCGTGCTGATTCTTTGTGCCGCAATGCTTTTTGGTGCGGTTGGCTGGCTTTCGTACAGCCCGTACGCCATAGCAATTTCGGCCAGTTTGTTCGTAGGTATTTGCTACGCGGCCAACTATGCCTTTGCAAAAATATATAAGGCACCGACCAATGGCGAATCCTCAATTTTAACCGGCCTGATCCTGGCGCTCATAGTTACTCCCGCGGCCGCGCCAAAAGACCTCACTTTCGTTGCCGCGGCTGCCGGGCTCGCCATTGCCTCAAAGTATCTGCTTGCGATTCATAACAAACACATTTTTAACCCTGCCGCCATTGCCGTGGTACTTACCGCCTTCGGTCCTCAGGAATCGGCGAGCTGGTGGGTCGGCACGACTGTTCTGGCGCCATTGGTTATACTCGGCGGCTTGCTAATAGTGAGAAAAATCCGTAGGATGCCTATGGTTGCTGCGTTTATCGTAGCGGCACTTGGTTCGACCGGTATTTTTGCGCTCATCTCACAAAAAAACGCGCTGCTCATGCTTCAAAATACACTGCTTCACTCGTCATTATTTTTCCTCGCCTTCGTCATGCTGACCGAGCCATGGACATCACCCGCAACCCGGACCAAACGCTACATTTACGCCGCGTTGGTTGGCGTGCTTTTTGCCCCAACACTGCATATCGGAACCATCTTTTCGACACCCGAACTTGCGTTGGTAATCGGCAATCTTGCTGCGTTTGCCATGTCGCCAATCGTAAAGACAAAAATCATGGTTGGGAAACGGCGCTTTCATGGCCAACACACCGAAGACATCGAGCTGATTCCCGAACGAAAGTTTACGTACCAGCCAGGCCAATATATAGAAATGACACTACCCCACACCGCCGCCGACGGACGAGGCCTTCGACGCTATTTTACGCTTGCTTCTTCTCCCACGGAAGACAACCTCCGACTCGGAATACGGTACTACGATGACGGCAGTTCGTTTAAAAAGAATCTGAAATCCGCGTCAAAAGACCGTCCCATTTCCATCGGGCAGTTGGGTGGAGATTTCGTTTTACCGAAAGATTCCAGCCAAAAACTCGCCTTTATTGCAGGCGGTATCGGCGTCACGCCATTTCGCAGCATGGTTAAATACCTTACCGACACAGACGACACGCGCTCGGTAAAATTGTTATATGGCGAACGCTCAGTGAGAGACATTGCGTATAGTGAAATATTCGAGGAAGCGCGCCGCAAAGTAGACGTTGAAACGACTTATATCACCGCCGCGTCGACCAATATCGCCTCACCTTTTGTGAGGATAGGAAGAATAGATGAGAATGCAATCCGCGCTCAAATTCCTGATTACGCCGAGCGGCTGTTCTACGTTTCTGGTCCGCAGCCAATGGTGAGGTCAATAAAAGATTCTCTTCTTCAAATGGGCGTTCCTAAAAGTCACATAAAACTCGATTACTTTTCAGGATACGCCTGATTTTAAGCCAAATACAATTTCAGTGCTGCCGCCTTTTTTCGAACCGACTTAGATTTGTGCCCTTCCTGAACCTCAAATAGTCGTACTAAATCGTCCGCCGCAACGAATCCGTTTTGATAAAAATGAAGTAGGGCCTTCATCGTATTTACAGAAACGATCCAATCCACATCGGTTGTTTCGATTCTACTTTTCAGCCACTCGATCGCACGCTTGCGCTGTGCGCTATTCAACTCAACCTCCGAAAAAATCTGCGCAAGGTGCCACTGTACCGGCGGCTGACTACTACTTGTCAGCTCACTGAAAATTCTTTCAAGGTACGGCCGGGCTCGTTCCGGTTTTTCTTTCACGAGTTTTTCAAACGAATCAACCGCCCTCATCCTCACCCACGCGTCATCTGCCGAGATACAATCAAACAACTCGTCGAGCCTGGAAGGATCGGCATGTACGCTATCAATGACTTCGCCGGCACGTCCAAGAGAATTCGTTTTTCCGCCGGCCGCCAACATGTCTTCGTACGATTCCATGGTTCTAGTATACAGCGACGTGGCTGCTATTGTCCCGACGTCCAATTTCTGGACTGCGGCGAAGAAGGTGGATCGGTCTGATCTTCAATCAATCCATAGCCTTGCCGGGCCGATGCGATCAGTTTTCTACTGTCGTTATACAGACGGTCGGCATCTGCCTCGCCCATCACTACGCCGACAAGTGTCACCTTCTTGCCGTCTTTGGTCTTGTAGTTAGCTGCGAAAAGCAGACAGCTGCCCGCCTGGTCTGTCGTTCCCGTTTTGATGCCGACCACCCCGCCAGTACCAAGCAATTTATTCGTATTTTTAACGACGCCGATGTCAGGTATCAGCGCCTGACGCCGAGAAACGATCTCGGCAATAACAGGATTTTTAAGCGCCGAGATGCCAATCTTTACAAGATCCGACGGCGTGCTCGTGGTTGCCGGACTAAATCCGCTCGCGTCGGCAACGGTTGTCTGATCCAGTCCCATACGTTGCAGCATTTCATTGGCATATGACACGTACGCCACCTTGGAGCCGAATACTTTTTCCACCAGCATATCGGCCATATTGTTGGCCGAAGGAATCAGCATCGCCTGCATGATCTGATACTGCGTTAAAACCATACCCTCTTGTACCGGCACAGTCGAGCCGCCGCTCGCAACATATTTTCGATAGTTTGCGACGTCTTCAGCTGTAACTGTATATGATGGGCCGGCTTCTCCAAGGCCAAGTGGCTGCTTCTCCATGACTGCCAGCGCAGTTATTACCTTTGCCATGCTGGCCGTCGGCTGTTGTTTGTTTGCGAGTGAATGCGTGAGCAGCCCATCTTCAACGCTGCCGATTGCCGCCTGGCCATCCGCCGGCCACGCAAGATGTGCACCTTTTGCAAGTGTTATTTGCGGCGAGTTTGTTTTTATTGGAACTATCGGTATACCCTCATCGGAAGAAGCGCTGCCGTAAATACAAACCCCAAGAGCCAGCAAGCCGAAAATGGTGACGAAGAACATCCAGCGGCTCGATTTTTTCCTGGAGCGGGCGTGAATATTCATGGCGTTAGTACCTCACCCTGAACACAAAGAAGCGCAAATACACGATGATCATGAGCAGTGCCATAATCACAACGGAGATATACATGTCCTGCTTTTCACTACCAGCGTACTTTTTACAAAAACTGTATAGTCCCAGCCCAAGCAGCCCGCCAAGCGTATTCGCAATAACGTCCGTTATATCCGCCACGCCAATTGAAAGCACAAATTGAATCATTTCGGCAGCAAAACTAAAGGCAAATATTGAAGCGAGTTTTTGCCACATTTCGGCCCGCTTGAAATTGACACTAAGAAGCAGGCCGAAAGGAACAAAAACCACCACGTTATCAATTATTTCGCGCACATGGCTCGTTGAATCTGCAAACGGAATCAGATTCAGACCGCCTTCGTGACGGCTCAGCACGCTTGGTATATCGCCTGAAAACTTAAACAAAACCAGCCATAGCAGCATGAACACATAGAAGGTCAGTACCGATTTAAAAAGTAACTTCATTATGATCTCCAAATCTTGGTTAACTGTTGTTACCCTCGCCAGTATGCGGCGTAGTTGTGAAACAAATGTGAAATTTTTCACTTAAATAAAGAGGATTTTTCATACCATTTTCATAAATTTCCACTATGATAAATGCCAGAAAGAGCAAAGGTTGGTACACTAAAGACATGAAGATTCTTGTAGTCGAAGACGAGCCGTCGATACGCGAATTCGAGCTGACGTATCTGCGCGATGCCGGGTTTGAAACAATTGAGGCGGCCGACGGGCAAGCCGCGATAGATATATTCAAAGAACAGAAGATTGATCTTGCAGTGATAGATATCAACCTGCCAAAATTCGACGGCTTTGAAGTCTGCAAAATTATCCGCGCTTCATCGGCCCTGCCGATTCTTATCGTGACGGCCCGCGGCAGCGACGAAGACGAAGTCGCAGGGCTTTCCATGGGAGCGGATGATTACATCAAGAAGCCGTTCAACCCGAATGTTCTTGTTGCGCGGGTACAGGCGCTCCTTCGTCGGCACACCGCCAAGCAATTGCATTTCAAAGGCTTGAGCATCGACCCTGAAACAATGTCAGTTATCCGCGAAGGGGAACCCATTACGCTCACTACGACGCGCTTCAATCTCCTTCTCGCGCTCGCCTCCCAGCCGCGCGTGGTACTTTCCAGAGCGCAGCTTGTCGACCAGATTTACAGCGATCCGGGCGAGCATTTTGTGTACGACCGCACCATCGACGCGCACATAAAAGCCTTGCGCCAGGCAATCGAACGTGACCCGAAAAAGCCAC
>CAMLDM010000038.1 GCA_946479025.1 uncultured Candidatus Saccharibacteria bacterium
TTTTTCTCGGCGTCTTTTCGGACACGAGTCGCGGTACGCTTGGCCTCTTCACTTACCCGGCCGGCGCGAATCTTGGCCTCTTCGCCGAGCGCGATTGCTTCGCGTGCGACTTTTTGAGCTGACGTACGTGTGCTTTTTGCCATTTCCTCAGCTTCTTTGGCGGCAGCATCGGCACCTTTTTTGACCGAGACTTCCGCGTCGCTTGCGGCTTGCTTCAATTGACTAACCCTATCTTTGGCACGTCCCTTTGCTTCAAGAGCTTTTTCCTTGATATCTTGGCGCGTTTCTTTGCCGCTTTTCGGTGCCAGTAAAATTCCGGTAACGAATCCTGCAGCGGCTGCAATAGCTACTTTTCCTGTTTTATTCATAATTCCACTCCTTTATTTACGAAACAGTTTTGTTATTTGACTGATCAGCTTTACCGGCGAAAGCCAGTCACTTGCCGACACAATATTTTGCACGGTAGCATCTATGTTCTTAAGGATGCGATTGACTCGAACGAGCACAATGGTCATCGCTGTCAGCAGCGCGATAATGACAATCGAGAGTAAAATAACCGTGATTGTCAGTAGCGTCACTAGGACATTCGTATCCATGTAGCGTCTCCTTTCACTGGCATCTGATTGTCGCAGATATAGTATATACGCGACCTCAGATCCGTTCAGTGATATTTGTTACAATGTTTGTGTTGATTGGAGCAACTCTTATACATTAGCATTATATTGACATAAAATCAATAGTAATGCGCCGAAGGTTTCACCTACTCACTTTTGACGGTTATCTTACTACCGGTCAAATTATCGAAACTAAACATGTAGCCATCGCTTTTTGACTCACGCGTGTACGTAAAGTCCGCAAGTTTGGAATTTATGTCGGATAACTCAGAAAAGCCTTCATCATTAACGCCGTAAACATCACGGGTTTTATCAATGTCACCCAGGAGCACCTGGTAGGTGTTCGGATATTTTCCGTAACGCGCATGATACACACTCAGGCTATCTTTCAGTATATTGGCGTAGGCGGTTTGCTGTTCCAAGGCACCTTTGTGCTGGCGGCTCAACGAGCCAACGATCCCTGCAGTTACCACGATAGCGATAAGTACGATAATACTTGTCGCTATGATCATCTGGCGCTTATATGTTTTCAGGAAGGCTTTGCCTGTCATTTTACTAGTCCTTGGTTGAGGTTATCGAAAGCTCTTCGAGCTGTTTCTCGTCGACAACGCTCGGCGAGTTCATCATGAGATCCACGCCGGAGCCGTTTTTAGGAAACGCAACTACTTCACGGATGTTGTTTTCACTCATAAGCTCCATGAACATACGGTCGATGCCAAACGCACAGCCGGCGTGCGGCGGTGCGCCGAATTTGAAGGCGCCGAGCATGGCGCCGAACTTCTGCTCAACGTATTCTTCGCTATAGCCGAGCGCGCCGAAGGCTTTGTACATAACTTCCGGATTGTGGTTTCGCACGGCTCCCGAGCAGATTTCGTAGCCGTTCATGACCATGTCGTACTGGTCGGCAACAACGGCGAGTTTTTTCTCGTCGGTGTCGGCAACCGCAAGGGCCTCGGCTCCACCACGCGGCATGCTGAACGGGTTGTGACCGAAGTCAACACGCTTGTTTGATTCGTCCCACTCATAAAACGGAAAGTCGACGATCCAGGCCAGCGCCACTTTGTTCGGGTCTTTCAGTTTGAAATGGTCAGCAAATTCACTACGCAGGCGTCCCAGCACTTTGTTAACAACAGCTCGTTTATCGCTACCGAAGAACACGGCGTCGCCGTCTTCCGCGCCCATTTTTTGCTTGATTGCGTCGAGTTCTTCACTTGAAAGGAATTTCGCAATCGGTGATTTCACTTCACCGGCTTCGTAGGTGAGGTACGCGAGACCGCCAGCGCCTTCGCTCTTTGCAATGGCAGTAAAGCCATCAATCTGCGAGCGGCTCAGGCTGGCTGCACCCTTCACACAGATTGCTTTCACTGCACCGCCAGCTTCAATCGTGTTTTTAAACACACCAAAGCCCGTGCCGCGAAGATCCTCAGAAAGATCGACAAGTTCCATACCAAATCGTAGATCCGGCTTGTCCGAACCGTAGCGGTTCATCGCTTCTTCGTACGGAATGCGCGGAATCTCTTCGCTGAGCAGTTCTTTTTTAGCAAACTCGGTCACCAGCTTTTTAACGAGCGGATCCATGGTCGAACGCACCACTTCACCGTCTTCAACAAAAGCCATCTCAAGGTCGAGCTGGTAGAATTCGCCGTACAAGCGGTCGGCACGCGGATCTTCGTCACGAAAGCACGTCGCCAGCTGGTAGTAGCGCGGCACGCCACCAACCATCAGCAGCTGCTTGAACTGCTGCGGCGCCTGCGGCAGTGCGTAGAACTTTCCCTCGTGAATACGCGACGGAATCAGAAAGTCCCGCGCGCCTTCCGGGCTGGAGTTTGCCAAAATTGGCGTTGCTACTTCGATAAATTCGCGTTCATCCATATAGCTGCGAATATGTTTGTTGTACTCGGAGCGCATCCTTAGCATATGCTGCATTTTCGGCCGGCGAAGGTCGAGATAGCGATACGTCAGGCGCAACTCTTCGTTGGCCTGCGCTTCGGCAAACGGCTGAATCGGCAGAGTTTCAGCACGGTTGAGAATCGTGAGTTCACTTACGACCAGCTCGATGCCGCCAGTTGGGATTTTGTCGTTTTTAAGATTGCCCTCGCGCTCTTTGACGGTGCCAGTTGCCGCAATCACGTATTCATCGCGAAGCTCTTCGGCCAATGTGAATGCCTCGGCGCTATCCGGGTGAATGACGAGCTGCAAAAGGCCCGTGTGATCGCGGACATCAACAAAAATCAGTCCGCCGTGATCGCGGCGAGTATGTACCCAGCCTTTTGCCGTGATAGTTTCACCGATCTTTTGCGTTGCCTCGAGTGCTAGTGTTCGTGTCATAAAAATTCCTTGTTAGCTAGTAGTTTCGGCTGAGGGGGGTCGGTCGCAAAAAAGCGCGCCAGCTTAGTTGCCGACCCGTTGATTATTGTCGTTATCAACTCGCCATGTCATATCACGGTTTATTTTAGCATTAATCCAGCCGCTTTACTACCGTAGAGCCGCTCGGTCACACTCATCGGAGACAACCTGCAACCCGAGGCTGACAAGGCGTCAAGACCCTTGTCGGTCGCGGCGTGAAGCCCTGTCTCTGAGGAGGGTGGCGGAAAAGGCGAACGGGATTAAACGTCCTCGCGCTTCTCCGGCTGATTATTCCCACGCAAGTTTCGCTCGGCCACTGCACGCAAATCGTCATGCGCATCAAATTCATCAACGATTTTCCGCCCCAAAAGCGCCTCCACCACGTCTTCGAGGCTTAAAAGTCCCACCGTCTCGCGAAATTCATTCACCACCACGAATAAGTGGTGACGCGTCCGCAAAAACGCCGCCAGCGCATATGAAAGCGCCTGGTCCTCGCGGATATAAAACACGCGCGGCTCCATCGCCTTTTCGGCAGTCACCGACCGCTTAGTATCGAGCGTGAACAAATCCTGAATATGCAGCACGCCTACAATATGATCAGCGTCGCCGTCCGTCACCGGGAAACGGCTGTGTCCAGTTTTATGCAGGCCGTCGAGCACCAGCGGACCAAGCAGTTCCTTTTTATCAATGCAGTCCATCACGCCGCGCGGCGTCATGATTTCGCGTACCTGCTTGTTTTCAAAAGCCAGCCCGTGCGAAAAAAGCTTTTTCTCGTCACCAGAAAGCAGCGCACCAGATTGTTCGATAAGATGCAGCAACTCTTCGCGCGATTCAAGCCGCGAAGCCGACGACGATTCCAACGATACATTTCTTAGCAAGCGAAAAACGCCGGGATGCGCCTCGATAAACCGCAAAAGTGCCGGCTCATGCGTTTCATATAGCCGCTGCGATTTCCGCCGTAGTGCGCCCGTCCGTGCCATAGCGCCGTATTCAAGCGCCACCAAAACAGCGACGATAACGCCGAGCAGCCAGCCAAAAGCACTCACCGCGAGCACAACAAAAATCACAAGAAGCACCGCTGACACCACCCGCTGCAGTGAGACAATATCTGCAAGAAGTTTTTCCCGCCGCGCTATCTCAAGTGCCTTTTTCTCACCTTTGCCGATGCGGCGAGCAAGCTCAAACGCACTGAGCGGCGTACGCGCCGGAACGACGCCCGCAACCAGAAGAAGAAGCGCAAAAACCACGGCACTTAGCGCAACCATTAGTATTATCATACGTCCCTATTGTACCCCATGCCGCTTGCGGGGGCACTATTTTTCCACTACACTAGTAGCAGTAATCATAAGGAGTTTTAGGTGAGTAAAAAAGCATGGATAATCTTTGCGGCCGTTTGTATTGCAGTGCTGGCCGGACTGGTGTACTTTTCGAATAAAGACAACGTCAACGTCAAAAACGTAGACATCTCAAAAATCCAACCAGCAGATAAAACGTCGGGCGACATTGCCGATCACGTATTCGGCAAAAAGGACAGCAAAGTAACGCTGATCGAATACGGCGACTACCAATGCCCTGGCTGTGGCAGCGCCTTCCCGAACCTAAAGGAAGTCACTGAAAAATACAAAGGTCAGCTCGCGTTCGTTTTCCGCAACTTCCCGCTTACGTCGCTTCACGCAAACGCCCGCGCCGCCGCAGCGGCAGCCGAAGCTGCGGGATTGCAGGGCAAGTACTGGGAAATGCACGACAAACTTTACGAAGGCCAGAAAAGCTGGGAAAGCCTAAACGCCAGCCAGCGCACTGATTTCTTTGTCAGCTACGCGAGCGATCTGGGACTCGACACCGCCAAGTTCAAAAAAGACCTGTCAGACCAAAACGTCAGCAAAAAGATCGAGTTTGATACTGCACTTGGCAAAAAGGCGAATGTTACGGGCACTCCGTCAATCTTCTTGAACGGCAAAGAAATCGACACCGATACATGGAGTGATGAAAGCAGCCTCGACAAAGCCGTAGCTAGCGCGCTGAAAGCAAACGGCATCGACCTACCTAAATAATCCACGTTTAAATTAATAAAACACCCCGGTGCCTTGGGGTGTTTTATTTTGGGTGAACCTATGGTTCTAATGTGCGATATACAGTTGCCATTCGGCAGGCACCACATCCACTGCAATCTTTTTGCGTCTCGTCGACACAAATTCGATAGCTATTGGCATGTGAGTTTGTACTCCTTGTACTATGTACAGTCCCTCGCGCTTCGACCTTTAAAATGAATTTTGCGTGTTTTGGCGAAAGACCTAGAGAGAAGAATAACAAACGTGTATACACACGTCAAGCGTATCGCCTTTTCGAAGGCGCTTATGTCTCTACTATAGGAAATCCAAGGTGTTATTTCAAGGCAGTTTTTGTAGCCAAATTAACAATAAGACAGGCAAAACAACTAGAAAATACCGCGCTTGCGAGCTATCGCAAACACCAAAATGATCACCATCACGCTGAAGCTCATAATAACGCCATATACCCACGGCAGGTTTTGAAACGGCAGCGCCACATTCATGCCATACATGCCGAAAAACACGTTTGGCAGCGCAATAAGAACCGTGAGAACAGTCAGTGTTTTCATGCGCTGGTTCAGTACATTGTTGGCAATCGTACCATAAGCATTGCGAATACTTACAATGCTTTGGTTGTAGCTCTCGATCGCTACGATAAGCTGACGAATATAGAGAAGGATGTCTTCCACGGCCTCAGTATCCTGGCTGTTTTGCAGCGCCTCTTTCAGCCGCTCGGCCACGACCAGCATGCTGCTGAGGTTCATGTGATATTCGTTGAGGTTGTCTTCCACGGTGACAAACTGGACGAAATCGTCGTTGGTCACCTCGTGCGTACGCAGGCGATGCCCCGTATCGTGAATGTGTCGCGACGTGCGCCGCATCAGCTCTTCGTACTCGCTCACTACCGCCGCAAACGTACCGAGCAGCAAGCTGGTCGTATCCTGCGACTGTGCGATAACACTGGGCGTTGCCAGCCTGTGATCGGACGTGGGCGCCATGGAAACATTGGCAAACACTGTTCCCTTCACGGCAAGAAGTATCGGCACGGTAATAACAGTCCCGCGTTTGCCACGCTGTACCGCCCGCACGAAAACATAGAGGCCGCCGTCCTGCAGTTCAACGCGTGGAAGCTCGTGCTTATCCATAACGTCGAGGAGAATATTATGATTCATGCCGTATCTCTGCGACAGTATGTGCAAATCGGCTTCGCTTACGTCATCGCCATGAATCCAGACATTGTCCGGTGGCGGCGTAGTCACATTCTGGTAATCCTCGCCCTTACTGCGCTTTACGTAGTATTTCAGCATACATAAGCAGTATAGGCTAAAAAAAGAGAGCCGTCCATGGCTCCCTTTCCTTTGCACCGAGTGGCTATTCGCCCGGCGTCTCCTCTGGACTTGCGCTGGCGAGAGTACGCTCTTTTATGGCAAATACCAGCCCTGCCGCCGCGACCATCAATACGGCCGCCGTGATAAATATGCTGCGCAGACTATCACTAAAGGCGTGCGTTACCTTGCTGGCGTATTCGTCTTGATTCTTCATGAAGGCTTCTGTCGCCTGCTTCTTCACAGGTTCCGGCAACTGGGCGACACTGGCGTTAAAACCGTCGGTTATCCTGCTTTTCGTGTCCGGCATATTGAGATTCAAGAGAGTACTCGAATCGTTCGGATCCTTAAGAATCTGCTTGGAAGCCGGCGCTTTTTGCAGCGTCTGCACATATGGATCGCTGCTCATGTTTCCAAGGTGCGATACGATACCGGCGGTCAGAATCGCGCCGAAAATCGCCGTGCCGAGCGTCGAACCAAGGCTACGGAAAAGCTGAGATGAGCTGGTCGCGACACCCAGGTCATGCTGCTTGAACTCATTCTGCACCGCTAGATTCATCACCGGCATCACGACACCAAGCCCCATGCCAAGGAAGGTCATAATGACCGCTTCATAGAGGAAGCCACTTTCAGGTGTCAGCGTTGCGAGAAGTCCCACCATGACCGTCGCCACGATAATGCCAACCTGCATGAAAATCTTGTATTTTCCAGTTTTTGAAATGATCTGGCCGGAAGTAATACTCGTAAACATGAGGCCGCCGATCATCGGGAGGAGCATCAGGCCGGATTCGGTTGGACTGGCACCGAACACCTGCTGGTTGAACTGCGTCAGGTATAGGATTGAGCCCATGAATGCGGCACCGAAAAGCGTTGCGATGCCCATGATAAGCGTGAAGTTACGGTTTTCAAAGAAGCGAAGTGGCAAGATCGGCTGAGCGGCGCGGCGCTCTACCATAATGAAGGCAGCTGTCGCGACGGCAACGATCGCCGCCATGATAACCCGAAGTCCCGTCAGTGTCAGGCCGGTCGAGCTAAGCAGATCAGCAAAGATTGATTCTGTATTATCTACAGCAAGCACCAAGGTACCCAGGATAACGGCAATCAGGCCGACACCCGCATAGTCGATACGCGGTTTTTTATCGTGCTTGAGGCTTGGGCAGTAGGCAGCAATCACGATGAAGGCCAGGACTGCAACTGGCACATTGATGAAGAACGTCCAGCGCCAGTCGGTTACCCAACTAAGCACTTGATGTCGCTCTGTCAAAAAACCACCGAGCAGTGGACCCACAACTGATGAGATACCAAACACAGCACCCATGATTCCCTGCCACTTACCTCGCTCGCGGGCGGCAAAAAGGTCACCGATAATCGTAAAGGCGTTCGCCGTAATAAT
>CAMLDM010000039.1 GCA_946479025.1 uncultured Candidatus Saccharibacteria bacterium
CTATGGCTCAAAAAAATGTCCCGCTAAAGGACTTCCGCAACATTGGTATTATTGCTCACATCGACGCTGGTAAGACTACCACTACTGAAGGTATTTTGTATCGCACCGGTATCAATCACAAAATCGGTGAGGTTCGTGGCGATGGCGACGGCGCAACGACCGACTGGATGGCGCAGGAAAAAGAACGTGGTATTACTATCACCTCTGCAGCCGTAACCTGTTTCTGGAAGGGTCACAAGATCAACATCATCGACACCCCGGGACACATTGACTTTACCGCCGAAGTGGAGCGTTCTCTTCGTGTGCTCGACGGTGCGGTAACCGTATTCGACGGTAAGATGGGTGTTGAAGCTCAGTCTGAAACGGTGTGGCGCCAGGCGAACAAGTACGGCGTGCCTCGTATCTGCTTCATCAACAAGATCAACCAGACCGGTGGCGACTTCTACAAATCTCTTGAGAGCATTCACACGCGTCTTTCAAAGAACGCGCTTCCTGTCCACCTGCCAATCGGCTTTGAAAAGGATATCAACGGCGTTGTCGACCTGATTGAAATGAAGGCGTACACCTACAGCGACTACACCGACAAAGCGCTTGTTGAAGGTGAAATTCCAGCCGACATGGTTGAAAAAGCAAAGAACGCTCGCAGCCTCCTCGTTGAAGCAGCTGTTGAGGCGGACGACGAATTGATGATGCGCTTCCTTGACGAAGGCGAAGACGCCGTCTCTGTTGATGAACTCAAGGCTGCACTTCGCAAGCGTGTTCTTGGCGGTGATTTCTTCCTTGTTACCGGCGGTGACGGCCGTGGCGTGATCGTCGAAAAGCTCCTCGACCTTATGACCGACTTCCTGCCGAGTCCGCTCGACGTCGACGCTATCTGGGGTAACAACCCAAAGACCGGCGACGAAATCAGCCGCAAGCCAGATGAAGCCGAGCCTATGGCTGCTCTGGCGTTCAAGATTGCTGCCGACCCATTCGTAGGTAAGCTCATCTTCGTTCGCGTGTACTCCGGCGTCCTGACTGCCGGTAGCTACGTGCTCAACACCACGACCGGTGAAAAGGAACGCATCGGCCGTATCGTCCGTATGCACGCCGACAAGCGCGAAGATATCGACAAGGTTGGCGCTGGTGACATTGCCGCTGTGGTCGGTCTCAAGAACACCTTTACCGGTAACACACTTTCAGAGCTAGCGCACCCGATCGCGCTTGAGTCGATCGAATTCCCAGACCCTCCAGTCTCGATCGCCGTTGAGCCAAAAACCAAAGCCGACCAAGAGAAGATGGGTATTGCCCTGCAGCGCCTCGCTGAGGAAGACCCGACTTTCCGCGTCCACACCGATGAAGAGACTGGTCAGACAATTATGTCTGGTATGGGTGAGCTTCACCTCGACATTCTCATTGACCGCATGAAGCGCGAATTCAATGTTGAGGCAAACATCGGCGAGCCGCAGGTTGCCTTCCGTGAGTCGATCAAGGGTACGTCTCAGGTACAGGGTAAGCACGCCAAGCAATCTGGTGGTCGTGGTCAGTATGGTGACGTTTGGATCCGCTTTGAGCCGAACGAGCCGGGCAAGGGCTTTGAATTCTTCGACGAAATCAAGGGTGGCGTGGTTCCTCAGGAATACCGCAAGCCTGTTGAGGCTGGTATTAAAGAAACGCTTGATGGCGGTGTGATCGCCGGCTACCCAGTTGTTGACGTCAAGGCGACGCTCTATGACGGTAGCTACCACGACGTCGACTCAAGCGAACTGGCCTTCAAACTTGCAGGTAGCCTCGCAACCCGCGAAGGTATCAAGCAGGCGAACCCTGTACTGCTCGAGCCTGTCATGAAGGTAGAAGTCACGACTCCGGAAGAGTTCATGGGCGACATCATTGGCGACCTTAACTCTCGCCGTGGCCGCATCGAATCTATGGACGACCTGATGGGCGGCGCTAAACTGGTTCGTGCAATTGTGCCTCTCGCGAGCATGTTCGGTTACACCGGCGACATCCGCTCGATGAGCCAGGGCCGTGCAGCCAGCACCATGGAGCTCGCGCAGTACGAGGAAGTACCACCAAACGTTGCGCAGGAAATCATCGAGAAGCGCGCAAGCAAGTAGCTACAGTGACAAAAGAAAATACACCGTCAACCAGGCGGTGTATTTTTATCGTCATTGTCGTATCTACAATACAAGATACCCCTGGAATGTGTAATAAACATAAGCATATCAGCCCAAAAAGCGTCGTCACGTTGATATAATTAAGTATGTGGTGCGCACCACGAAACCAACTAAGCCAACAACATAGGAGGATAGAAATGGTAGGAATCACAGTAGGACTTACAGTAGCATTAACCGTGGGTCTCGGCCTTTTACAGTAACAATATTGAATATATGGCGGTCCGAAAGGGCCGCCTTTTTTGTTAGCTTGTTATACTAGAAGATACAAGCTAACGCAGGAGGGCATATGAATAAACTTACGACGAATTTATGGTTCGACAATCAAGCCGAAGAGGCCGTTGATTTTTACATGTCGGTTTTTAAGGATGGCAAGAAAGGCCGTGCCGTACGGTATTCGGAAGTCGGACAGGAAATCCACGGCCAGCAGCCAGGAACGGTAATGACGCTTGATTTTGAAATTCTTGGCCAACAGTTCGTTGCGCTTAATGGCGGGCCGCTTTTCAAATTTAACGAATCTATTTCGTTCATTATCAACTGCGAGACCCAAGAAGAAATTGATTATTACTGGGAAAAGCTGAGCGCCGTGCCAGAATCCGAGCAGTGCGGCTGGGTAAAAGATAAATTCGGCGTATCGTGGCAGATTGTGCCGACCTCCACGCTTGAACGGCTTACCAGTGAAAGCCCGGAAAAAGCCGACCGTGTGATGGCAAAGGTGCTGTCTATGAAGAAGCTGGACATCGCGGAGCTGGAAGCAGCGTAATAATAAAGGCGCTCGTAAGGATAGAGGCGGCAGTAGTGCCGTCTCTTCTTTCATCTGCTACAATATGGGTAACTATGGCTCAACTTTCCTGGAACGAAATACAAGACCGCGCGACCGAATTTGCCAGCAAATGGAACGGTGAAACATACGAAAAAGGCGAGTCGCAGAGCTTCTGGAGCGACTTTCTAAATGTCTACGGCATCGATCGGCGACGTCACGGCGCGTTTTTTGAGTACGCTATAAAGAAAGGTAGCGGCAAACAGGGCTTCATCGATATGTTTTGGCCGGGAAAGCTCCTGGCCGAGCAGAAATCCGGCGGTAAAGACCTCGGCAAAGCCGGCGTTCAGGCGTACGAATACCTTGAAACAATGCCAGATCACGACTTGCCGCAAGCAATCGTAGTAAGCGATTTCGCAACGTTCCAAATAACTGACCTCATCACTCGCGAAAAGGTAGAGTTCTCACTACAGGATTTTCCAAAGCACGTGAAGCTATTCGGCTTTCTCATAAACACCGAATCAAAACACCTGGCCGAAGAAAATCCGGTCAACCGCAAGGCCGCCGAAGCCATGGCGAAGCTACACAACCAACTGCGTGATGACAATTACACCGGTCATGACCTTGAAGTGCTGCTGGTACGACTGGTGTTCTGCATGTTCGCGGATGATTCTGGCATCTTCGACCATGACGTACTGCGCGATTATCTGGTAAGCCGCACCAGCGAAGACGGTTCCGACCTCGGCCCGCGCCTTATGCAAATATTTCAGGCAATCAACATGCCGAAAAATCAACGCCAAACGTCGCTTGACGAAACGATTGCCAGTCTGCCGTATGTAAACGGCGGTCTCTTTGCCGAGCCTATCCGTACGCCGTATTTCAACGGTGATATGCGTGCCGACCTGCTAAAAACCATGGAGCTCGACTGGAGCAAAGTAAGCCCAGCAATCTTCGGCAGCATGTTCCAGGGTGTGATGGACGAAAAGCAGCGCCGCAACCTCGGCGCGCACTACACTAGCGAAAAGAACATCCTGCGCGTGATAAAGCCGCTCTTCCTCGACGATTTGTACGATGAATTTACCAAAGCCGCCCACGCAGGTCCGCGCAAAAAGTTCGAAGAGTTGCAAAAATTCCACAAAAAGCTCGCCGGCCTCAAATTCCTCGACCCAGCCTGTGGCGCGGGCAACTTCCTGGTAATCACCTACCGTGAGCTGCGCCGGCTCGAGCACAAAGTGCTGGCAATTCTTGATAAAGGCGAGCAGAGCATCGACTGGCTGGCCAGCAGCGAAGAGCACGGCCGCATAAAAGTAAACGTCGACCAAATGTACGGCATAGAGATAGAAGAATTCCCGAGCCTCATCGCTCGCACCGCCCTATGGCTCACCGACCACCAAATGAACATGGAATTCAGCAGTGCAAGCGGCAAAACCTTCAAGCGGCTACCCCTCACAGCTAGTGCGACTATCGTAAACGACAACGCCCTGACGATAGATTGGGCGGATGTCGTTGCGCCGAGCGAGCTGAACTATATTTTGGGTAATCCACCGTTTGTAGGTAGCAAGATGATGACGCCGCAAATGCGCAGCGAACTTGAGGCGCAATTTGACGGTTACAAAGGCGTGGGCGTGCTCGATTTTGTATCGGCCTGGTACGCAAAAGCCGCAGCGTTCATGAAGCAAAACTCGAAGATGCAGACTGCGCTCGTATCGACCAACTCAATCGTCCAAGGTCAGCAAGCGGCAATTCTCTGGAAATATCTTTTTGACAAGGGTGTGAAGGTTAATTTTGCCCACCGTACATTCAAATGGACAAACGATGCAAGTGGTGTTGCTGCCGTACATTGTGTGGTTGTCGGATTTGCGTTATTTGACAGACCAGAGAAACGACTTTTCGACTACGAAAATGTTAGAGATGAACCGATTGAAGTAAAAACTCCCTATATCAATCAGTATCTCGCGTTGCCATCCACACAAGTAATTTCGTCGGTTGGAGGCATACCGAGCGAAGAAGCATTTGGTGTGCCGACGATATTACAAAGCCGATCCAAGCCAATCTGTGATGTACCAGAAATAGGTATCGGCAACAAGCCTATAGATGGCGGTAACTATCTATTTACTACCGAAGAAAAAGAAGAATTCATTAAGAGGGAGCCCGGGTCGGCAAAATTCTTTTACGAATGGGTTGGTGCCAAAGAATTTATAAATAGATACCATCGCTGGGTTTTATTGTTAAAAGATGCAACACCCAGCGAATTGCGAAGCATGCCGCTAGTAATGGAAAGGGTAAACGCAGTACGAGAATTTCGTCTTACGAGCACAAGCACCTCAACGCGCGCATTGGCAGATTACCCAACCAAATTTCATGTTGAAAATATCCCTGATGAAAACTATATCCTAATCCCATCAGTTTCTTCTGAGAAAAGAGAATATATACCGATCAGCGCACCCCTTGATCCGCATATTATCGCAAGCAACCTCGTGCTCATTATGCCTGGTGGTAAACTCTACCACTTCGGTATCCTCACCAGTCGCATGCACATGGCCTGGATGCGCGCCGTCGCCGGCCGCCTAGAAAGCCGCTATCGCTACAGCAAAGATATCGTCTACAACAACTTCATCTGGCCAGAGGCAACCGCCGAGCAAAAAGCCGAAATCGAACACCTCGCCCAAGCCATCCTCGACGCCCGCGCCGAGTTTCCACAAGCCTCCCTCGCCGACCTCTACGATCCACTCACTATGCCGCCAAGCCTCGCGCGCGCTCACAAAGCCCTAGACAAAGCTGTCGATCGCCTCTATCGCAAAGAGCCCTTCATATCGGATACCGACAGGATTGCGATGCTATTTATGCTTTATCAGAATAGGGGAGTTAGGGCATGGTAGAACATTTGCGATTTATTTTTGATCTTAGTGCCTCGATTGCGTCTTCTGATAGGTTTTGGCAACTCGTAACAGTTTTTCTGGTCGCCTATTTAACTCAATTTTTCATCGAACACTTTAGGAAAAAGCGAGAACGTAAAAAAGAGCTGAGGGAACTTATAGGGGAAATCGTATATAACGGTCGCGTTGCGCATATGTATGCGTACAGTTACCTCCAGGCGATGCTCAATTTTAAAAATGCTACAGATGAGCTCTCTGAATTTATGGAAAGTAAAGATCGTGATAGTTCTGTGCTTGACGCTCTTCATAGTAGAGTTATGACAAACAATGAAAATGCCATGGACAGTCGTCGAGCTTTGGAGACTGCAAGAGCTAAAATGCTGAAGTCGTTCTATATGCTAAATTCGCTAGAAAATGAAGAAGTTATTTCAAACGATTTAGTTAAACTGATGAATAAGTTCAACTCTAGAATTTTACGAGATCAGGATAATTATGCTGACATCAGTACAGAAGTAACTGAGCATTTTAACATACTCTTTAAGCAAGTCGAGCCGAGGCTTTTTGAGATTTTAAAAAAGAATTCATAGCACAGGACTGCAAGACTAACCCTCGGAGGCGCAGTTTACTATAACTCAGAAAGTACTCCTAATTCCCAGTAAGGAGAATTTACCGCAGCGTCTGTGGGCTACCGTGCACGCGGCACACACTTCCGCTGCTCGTTTCTCGGACCTTCTTTTGGTCTTGAATAGATTTTCTTTGACAGCCTTTTTAATAGCGCACTCATTGTATCCAACATAACGGATGTCATTCTGGCGATGCGGTCTAGTCTATATTTACTATCCTATATCTAGTAATGGAGATTGGCATCAACCAATACGAACAGCTTCGCCCGTACCTTTAGAGTCTGACATATCATGACCGAGGCAGCCTACGGTATAGGCTTCGTCTTGCTCTAGCTTATCTTTAAGTTCTGCAAGCTTAGTGACCTGTTCTCCGAAGTAGCGCACGATATCCTCAGAATGGACGCCTTGCTCTACGGCTAGCCGCGTCCGCTTTTCTTCGGTATCGAGGCTTAACACTTCTTCTTCAACGCGATGAGTTTCCTCTAGAGTATCTACAAAACGGTGGCAGCCATGACACCGTAGAGGGATCGTCTCTGTAACGCTTCTCATAATCTTAGTGTACCAGAAAGTGAAATGACCGCGCCTGTAGCGGCGCGGCCGGGCATCACCTCCTTAGATTGAAAATGGAAGAATTATGCGCGGCGCGGCGCGGGTTCTAGGCGATCTCCTTCGCCGAACTCTGGCAGGATGGTGAAGCGAACCGCACACCATGCTACGTCATCGAATCGAATACGGAAGAGGTTAGCAACGATCAGCCGCATCCTTTCTTGTTCGATCTCATCGTTGTCCCGTACAGCACGATTCACCGCCCCTGAATCAAGTTGTGCGAATCTTCGCCGCACAGTGACTCGACCACGGAACAACGTAACTACATACCATCGAACATCCATCTTCCGCCTTCTCTGGGGACGAGTGATTCCAATTGGTCATAATAAACATATTTGTAGCGATAAGCAAGTATAAGTAGTATAGGAAATGAAACAGCCGCACCCATGCTGGGTGCGGCTTCGCGTTTCACCTTCCAAGGTTCCGTCTACCGATGGGGCAGTTGTTGCGACAGCGATGGTGGTCGCCGATGTCACAGACGGGACATTCGTCGCATTCGTCCTCATCTTCTTCTGCGGGAGACGGGAGCTCTGCGTATTTCAACTCCCGAGCGTCCACCCAAGCGGGTGGCGGACTCAGACTCACCGAGCGGTCGGCCTCCCACTGCGCGACGCAAGCTTCGCGAAAGCGCCGGCAGAGTACTG
>CAMLDM010000040.1 GCA_946479025.1 uncultured Candidatus Saccharibacteria bacterium
TTATTACAGGTATACAGCTGCACATTTATTCCGTTTTGGCTTTTATTATCAAGGCATTTACCATCCCCAGTGAGCATGATCGCTACTTTATCGCCCCCAAGCTCACCGTAGGTATTGCGCCCCGATGCTTTCACCTTGCCGCTAGTATCAACCACGTAAATAGTATCTCCGTCAAAAGCAATGCTTTTCGCCTGCGGCTGTCCGCTGTCGCCATAATTACTGATTTTCTCTGGAACAGAGCCGTCCGTAAACGTTCCGTCACCCATCTGTCCGTGCTGGTTGCGACCCCACCCATACACGCGCCCGCCTTGCATCCGGATAAAGGCACTGTAGCCATCAAAAAGTGAATCGCTCGTTGGAAGCGTGTTAGTGTCCGTAAGCACCGGTGTTGGCAAAGCAACTGCCTTGTACGTAAGACGATCGGCACAGCCGCTTATAGTGTAATTCGTACCAAGCTCACCATAGCTACATTCACCGGAAGCATACACCTTATTATCGTCCCCAGTCACAAAGGTAAGGCGACCACCCACGGTGACGTGCGTTGCTTTTACCCCCGCCGGAAGTCCGAACTGTACTGGAGTCGAGCGGTTGGTTGTAGTGCCATCACCAAGCTGCCCCGTGTCATTTTTACCAGCACCGAAAACCGTTCCTTTGTCCGTAATAGCAAACATGCTGTAGCCCTGCGACAAGAAGCCCGCAGCAATCGAAACCGCCCTATCAGTACCACTGAGTTTAAATTCCGTCGGAACAAGCGTATCTGAGGACGTTCCATTGCCTAGCTGCCCATAACTGTTGAAGCCCGTCGCCCGCATCTTACCATCTGCTGCGATCGTCGCAAAATACGCCCCTCCGTTAATGCCGTCATATCCGAAAGCGACGGTGTTAAACGTAAGATCAATTCCCAAGCGACCAGATGAGGTGTACGAATACGTTTTCCAGACAGCTCCGCTGGAAGCCCGGAGCAGTTCCACTGTACCTGTTGCGCTGACACGCTGAGAAAAGGTGTTGTCCGTCGGCGCGCCTACGCTAAACGTCGTCCGGACCGTACTGTTTCTCATAACGAAGCAGCTGTCGGCGTTCGTACACGCCGCGCCGCCCGAACAAGTAGTATTTGGCCGCAGCTTGTTCGTATCCGACCACTGCGCAATAAACGCACTGTCCTGCAGGCATTGGTTTGCACGTATCACTCCCGATTCGGCCGCCTCTCTTGCCAATCTGTTGTAATACTGGCTGTCAAGCGCGGTTCGGACGCTGGAAGTAGCGCTAACCGCAGAAACCAACACAACCAACATCACGACCGACGCAATCAAAATCGTCGGCAATGCAAACCCGCTGTGCTTGTGGCGCGTGGCTATCATGTACCTTTATTTATAGAGCATAACCGTTACATAATCAATCGTTTGGTGTATACTATAAACAGTATAGTAAAGAGGGAAACGACATGACCGACCAACCACAAGATGACACAAAAGTAACAATCTACAGCACGACGTGGTGCGCCTTTTGCAAGACCGAAAAGCAGTACCTGGACAAGCTCGGCGTTAAGTTCGTCGAGAAGGACATCGAGGCCGACAAAGAAGCCTACGAGGAATTGATGGCAAAGAGCAACGGTGGTTACCAAGGCGTGCCGGTAACAGATATTGCCGGGACGCTCGTGCTTGGCTTTGACCGCCGTAAGATCGATGAGCTCATAAAAGAGAAAAACCTGCTGCCAGCTGCAGCTTAACGAAAAACTCCGCTTACATACAAGCGGAGTTTTTAATAATACCGGGCAGCACCTATCGCCGGCGCGGAAGAGTGGGGAAAGATACGGGCCCTGGCTCTCTCAACCTCAGCTGTCCGCGCGGGCGACTCGCTCGAAGCAGTTCATGACGCTGCTTTTTCGGCGACGTGCTTGCAACTATCTATTTTAACGCATATGTTACGCACGTTCAAAGGTTATGCTTTGCAGGCAGAGAGCCTGGGTGGCGTTTATCATTGACAAATGAATATATTTCGTATATAATACTCACAACCTGCTCGTCCACGTACGATTTGGACGGAGCAGCAGTACGTTCAGCGACTATCACGAAGGAGCATCATGACGCTCACCATGCCCGTCACGCCGGCCACCATCGCGGTCAGGCCGAAGCGCAACCTGCTCGGCGGCCCGGTCTACACGACCGAGTCGACGGGCTACCCGTTCGTCCCGGCCACGCGCCAGCGCAACACCGAGACCGATCGGGAACTCCCGGCCGACAACCTCGCGCCGTACGAGGACGACATGGCCCTGCCGGGCACGGACAGCTCCAGCGACTGGCTCCCCACGGCGGCCGACCTCGGCTGGCGCTGGGACACCCACCGCGTCACGAGCGGCCAGATCGACGAGATCGACCCGACGGAGGAGCTCGACGCGCGCTCCGACGACTGGGGCTTCCACGTCGTCTCGATGTAGTTCGCTGAACCAGCCGGTACCAATCACCCCCAAGCGGGGTGGGCGGTATCGGCTTTCAGCATTTCTTGGGATAAAATTACGCCGCGCCCACCTGCAACACTTCGCCGCCAAGCGCGTCGCGGAAATAGCCGTCGTGGCTCACGTAGAGAACAGCACCGGAATACTTAGCGAGTGCCGTTTCCAGCTCCTCGATGCTTGGAAGATCAAGGTGATTGGTTGGTTCGTCAAGAATCAGCAGCTGCGGATCGTTCGCCAGCATCGAGATCAGCTGGAAACGCGCCTTCTGTCCGCCGGAAAGCCGGGAAAGAGGGGTCCTGCCATCACCTTCGGTAAAGAGGTAGTCGTTTAAAAGGCCGCGAATTTTCGTCGTACTGATTGAGAGACCGCGGTCGAGATACATTTTCTCAATTGCGTCCTCAAGTGACGATTCAAAGTACTTCGGCGAAACTTCTTGCTCATACACGCCGATTCGCACATGTTTGTCTAGCGTGATATCGCCGGCAAATCTCTGAACGTTTTCGTCCAGGCCAAGCAGCGCCTTAATCAGCGTCGTCTTACCGGCGCCGTTCCGGCCGCGCAGCTCCAACGCTTCGCCCTCGCGAAGATCGATATTTATGCCGGAAAACAGAGGAGTGTCACCATAGCCGAGGCTCAACTCTTTAGCACTCACGAGCACATGTTTGCTGCGCGAGTCATCATTTTTCAGGTTCATACGGATGTTTTTCGACTTGAATTTGTCGTACTGCGCCGCGACCTTATAGTTGAGGTTCGCCGCGGATTCCTTATCGATCCAGAACGTCGGCTTTTCCTTAGCTTGCAGCTCGGCGAGTTCTTTACGGGAAACTTCCTCTAGCCGCTTGAACTTCTGAATTGTCCCTGGATTCCGCGATTTTTCCTTCAGTCGCTGATAGTCCAGCACCTTAACCTTGAGGTTAGCAATCCGCTTTTCGATCATCTCAAATTCATTCATCTGCGAGCCGGTCGAAACAGCATTCTGCTTCAAATACGCGTCGTAATTACCTTTGTAACTCACACTGTCGCCATCTTTCAGCTCTATAATCCGGTCGACTTCTTTCAAGACATCGCGGTCATGCGTAATCACCAGCATCGCCTCACGCGCGCCGCGCATCCAGTCGATAAACTGCTTTTTAGCCACGTAGTCCATGTGGTTGGTCGGCTCGTCCACAAGTGCCAGGTGCGCATCCGAGTGCATGATTTTCACCACTTCCACCAAGCGTTTCTGACCGCCCGAAAGGGAGGCAAATGGACGATGGGCAACACCCGGAAGCTGAAAATTATCAAGCTCGCGTTCGATTTGCTCTTCTATCTGGTAAAAGCCCTTGTCGTCAAACCGCTGCAACGCCTCGGTATATTCGTTGATCTTTTTCATGTCGTCACCCATTGTAAGCGGGTAGGTTTCGACCACGTGACTGAGATGCGAATACTCAGGAAGGCCGGCAAGCACATATTGCAGCACTGTCGTATCGCCGAGGTCGTGGTGCTCCTGCGCTGTCGCCACGACCACTGTTCCGCGCTTATAAATAACGTCGCCGGTAAAATCCTTGTCGGTACCTGCAAGAATACCAAACAAGGTCGATTTGCCGACGCCGTTACGCCCAACCACGCCGACCTTCTCACCGTCATCAATGGAAAATTTGATCCCATGCATCAAAAGCTTAGGACCGAAACTCTTTTCGGTGATCGAAATGTCGGCAATCATATCTGTAAGATTATAGCATCGTTTGTCTACACTTTATAAATGTGATATTAATATACTTAATCGTCACTTCTGATGGAGGAGGAGCCGTGCGACGATCGACCCTTACGGAAATGGCCGACGAGGCGACCAGGGAAGGTATCTTGGAGATCATGCGCAAGCGGCCCACGGGCTGTGAAGTGTGCGGATCACCCTGGTTTCCCGGGTTGGCGTTTGTGGAGGTGCTCATGAGAGACGCCCGCGAACGACCGTACGATGACGACCAACCGCACGTTTTCAGCCGCAGTGAACTCACGTTCATCTGGCTGTACGAGGATCTCGCCGCGTGGTCTGGAAGAAGGGCGGCGCGCCGGCGGCTTCGCAGGATTGTCCGCCGCCTGCTGCGCACTCCTGGCGGACTCAGCGTGCGTGTCGACAGACCGCCCGTCGAGCTTCACCCGGGAGACATGTCCTATGTGACCTTCTTTCGCATCGTCGCCAAGTGAACCGCGCCGGCCCCGTCGAGCACAATGAAAAGTGCTCCGGGTGACCGGCGCACTTTTCATGTATTTGCAATACCCGCACTGGCTGTATACTAATTACTACAGCTAGCATCCTGGTGCACTGTCCAAATTACTCATGAGTGAACTCTGGATTATCATTTTCATTTTTCTTATCAGCCTCGCCAGCAATGCGCTTAACGGAGTACTTAGCGGGGCGTCATCACTATTTGGCGTCAGTTTGCTCCTGCTACTGGGAATTCCGCCACATCTTACTATGTCGACCTACACGCTCGGCAGCCTCCCGGCACGCCTGAGCACGATGGTCGGCTACAGAAAAAGCGGAGAGATCCTGTGGAAATATGTGCCCATGCTCGCCATGCTCGGCTTTACAGCTAGCATTATTGGCGCGGATATCCTCGTTCACACCGGACAAAAGACAATCATCACTATTGTCGGCCTGGCTCTCGTTGTGTTTATTCCACTGGCTTTCGTGAGGCTAAAAAAGACGTTAGCCATGTTGCCGTTTCAAGGAAGCGATGGATTATCGGCTGCGTTCTGTATTTTATCCTGGCTGCCTGGACGAGCTTTTTCGCCGCCTGGACGGGAATTTTATGCTTGTTTCTGTATCTGTATTTCTTCGGATTCACCATCCTTGAGACAAAGGCGACCGAAAGTGTTGCCGGGATGGCGACAGCCACAGGCGCAACGATCGTCTTTCTGGGAAGCGGTATCGTGAATCCGTGGTACGTAGCGGCGTACGTGCCCGGCGCGGTGATTGGCGCTTATCTAGGCGTAAGATTCGCGCTACGACTAGGCAATGCACGGCTCCGAGCATTCGTATGGCTGTCGATCTCGGCCGTGAGTATTAAAACGATCGTACAGATAAAGGCCGCGCAGTACCTCCAACCACTGCTGTCATTTTTCCGCTAGGGCAGGCTATTCCTTCTTGTCGGCATCGCGCTCGGCAATAACGCGTTCGTACAATTTCGCAAGTTTGCCCACTTGACGCTTCTCGGTAAAGCGCCGAGCAAGACGCTGGCTTTCGTTGCCATACTGTAAGCGCTTTTTCGGGTGGGCTAGTAAGTCTACCACATGTGTCGCCACGCCCTCAATCGTATTTTCAGCATATTCACCGCTTACGCCGGGCTCCAAAACCTCCGAGAGATCTTTGTCTATCAGGATGAGCGGCAGGCCGGCAAGCGCCGCTTCATGCACCGCCCAGCCCTGTGTATCAGTGAGGGAAGGGAATACAAAAATGTCCATCGCAGCATATGCCACACCAAGATTCTCGCGCGGCAAGGCGCCGGTAAAGGTCACACGATCAGGGCAGCCAGATGCCGCTACCAGTTCTTCGAGCGTTTCCTTGAATTCAAAGTCGCCCACAAACAGCAGACGGGCGCGTGGGCGTTTTTCCAGCACCGTTTCAAGCACGGGAATCAGCATGGCAAGGTTTTTTTCAGCACCGAGGCGGCCCACAAAGCCGAAGACTTCGTCTTTTTTGTCGATGTCGTATTCATTACGAAACGCCTCCAGCTGCGCCTCCGTTGGCGGCTTGATGCGGTCGACGCCATTTGGCATCAATGTCACTTCATATTTGTAATCGTCATCCTTTTGCCAGCTCTCGAGCTGAATTTTGCTCTTACGGCTCAGGGCGATCACGGCATCACATTTACTGTAAACGAGCGTCAGGATGTGCTCGACGATGTCGATGTTCCACTGCACGCGTTCGCGGCGTGGCTTATACATGCGCATCAGCTCCTTGATATCTTTGCCGTTCACCCGCATCGTCAGCGGAAGCAGCGCGATCAGCGCCAGCAGGCCAGGCAGCAGCAGGCCATCGCGGTAATGCTCTACGTACTCGCGAAGGTCGGTACAGTGCTGTGCCACCAGCGGCGTTTTGGTTTTATACGATGCATACACGCCCATCATCCCCACCTGGCCCGGCGTGAAAAAGTGGATCACGTCGAGATCAAGATCTTTCACCTTTGAAAGCACGCGCGGCGGGAAAAACAGGCTCGTGTCATAATCGTCGTAAAACGCGCCCTTGATGCTAGGGAAGCGAATGATATATTCATCGTCTTCCTCGAGAAGCGTGGTGGTCTGGCTTGGCCGAATAGAGCGTCCGGGGCAAAAAATAAACACTTCGTGACCTTGGTCCTCAAGGTGTTTTTTAACGGATTCGACAACGAAAACGATCCCGTTAATAGACGGTCGATAGGTGTCAGTAAAGAGGCCGATTCGCATAATTGCTTTTTATTATACCAGCTGCCGGTATAATTTGACGAGTCGCTCGGCGGCCCCGCGGCTGTCGAATCGCTCCGCGATTGCCTCCGACTTCTGTTTCCACTGCGCGTAAATCTTTTTGCTCCGCTGTAATTTTCGCACCGCTTCGACAAAATCGTCGTCGTGGCAGCGCAGTACATCGTGTTTGAACGTATCGTTATACTCGGGAATATCACGAAGGATGATAGGGAGGCCAGCGCCCGCCGCCTCAAGCACGCACATCGGATGATTTTCCTGCTCGGCCGGAAGGCAAAAAACGTCGGCAGCTGCCAGGTAGCCGAGGACGTCGTCGTGTGGAATAACGCCCGTAACCTTGAGATTCTGCGGCGCGGCGTCCATTAGCCGCTGCATCGCCTGATAATCTGCACCGAGCTTCTTAAACGGAATCCCGCCCACCCACACAAAAGTAATATCGGGAAGAGCAGTTGCCATTTTAATGAAAATATCGAGCCGCTTTCTTGGCTGCACCTGGCCCACGCCAAGCACGACGAATTCTTTTTCAGAAATATCAAATCTTTTGCGTGCCTTTTTCCTCTTGGCTTCGGTCGCCGCGTAGCGCTTCATATCGACTGTGTTATAAAATACCTCGATTTTCTTTTTTGG
>CAMLDM010000041.1 GCA_946479025.1 uncultured Candidatus Saccharibacteria bacterium
CGTTCAATGCCATGTCTCTTATGCTTATAATTGCTTACCACCATCATACCACGACTAGCAGACAAATGACGAGGTAGCACCTAACTCAGAGGTTATTTTTTAAAGTAGCGATCAATAAGAAGGTGTCCTACCCGTGCGCTGCGCTCTTCACGCGCAACCTGCTCGGGTGTTTTTGCATAGCCAGCCCCTCTTTGGGCTGCAATCTGCCCCTCCATCGATATGCCGTTTTGCTTCCGCAAACCCCTCATATGCGCCTTGGGAATAGAGATGTCTTTTGGATCGATTTGTGTCATATCGGTGAACAATTTTTTTCCATAGCGCGAACTGTCAATGTCAAACAAGCCGATTGCGCCCTCCTGCTTTGCCACTTCGTAATGACGACGGGCTGAATTTTCAATACGCGCCGTCTTTACAACCTTGATCAGCTCCACAGGATCATTTGATAGCTGCAGACGCCAGGGAATAAGACCCCCTCGTTTCGTATCGTTAACCTCACTGGCGTTCATCATCAGCCTGGCCGCTTCGTTGATTGGGTCGCTGGTATCAATTCCGTCCGCGCAAAGATATGTTCCTAGGCCAAACGCCAGTCCCGATTCCTCGATATAACCAACCGTTTCATGCGGCGCCAGCCCACGTATTATCTGGCGACGATGGATTTCATTGACCGCCACAGCTTTGGCGGCATCATCCAGTTCACTCAACGGCCGACCGCTTGCCCAGTCGAGCGAGAACCGCGCATCGGCATGAACGAACAAAGCATCTTGGCTACGAACTGCACTTGAAAGTTCCTCCAGCATATTGTTTGATGCGGCCACCGTGTCCGCATCCAGCCATACAACCGGATGCTCAAACTCATACCCACGCTCAACTCCTTCCATAATTACCGCATCCATGAAGTTTGAGCGTACTTTGCTCATCGTCGCCTCTTCTTTAGGCAGCACCTGAAGTGCCGTTCGCACCCGGATATCCGGGTTCACCGTCTCCACGCTCTTGCGGAGTATCTCGTATTTCGACTTCGCTTCAAGCCGAATAGTTTCTTCAGTTTCGTCGTCGAACTTCGCATTTGCCCATAGTACAACCTCAACCGGTCCATGTGCGCTGCTTCCGGCTGTTTCAACCAGCCTTGCAACAGCCTCGGCTGGTTCGCGAAGAACAGCAACAGGAATACAAACGGTACACACAGGCTCCGACTCCTCTTCCTCCCGCTTTTCGCCAACATCCTCAAGTAAGTCATAGTTAGCCCGTAAGCTTTCCAGGCCAGACTCCAGCGCTTCGTGCGTGGTAAATGATCCGCCAGCTGCAACCCGTTCCCGATGCCCCCGAGAAGTAATGAACTCATTCGCCGCATCTCGAAGCGCCACTTGGCTTACCTCATGAAGATCCATGAACTTTTCTAGGGATGATTCCCGGACGTTGGGATAAGTATTTTCGAAGTTCATAAAGTTTGCTTTTGTTTATTTTAATTCAGATAAACTTATATAATCATATTTATATGTTAAAGTCAATATTCCTGATGGTGCTGCGTTATTCATATCGTCTCCCCTCAATGTGAGTGGTCGAATTCCTGTCATGTCAGCACTTCACTACTACCTCTGTTAATGGTATAGTTAATGTATGAGTTTATCCATCGGTATAGTTGGATTGCCAAATGTCGGCAAATCCACGCTATTTAACGCCCTGACCAACAATGACATTCTTGCTGCGAATTACCCGTTTGCTACCATCGAGCCGAATACCGGCATCGTTGCCGTGCCCGATCCGCGCCTGCAAAAGCTGGCCGATTTGTATCATTCCCAAAAAATCATCCCCGCAACCGTGACGTTCGTCGATATCGCCGGCCTTGTGGCGGGCGCCAGCAAAGGCGAAGGTCTCGGCAACAAATTCCTCGCAAACATTCGTAAGTGTGACGCCATCGTCCATATCGTGCGTGCGTTTGAAAACGGTGACATCGTGCATGTGTCCGACCGCATCGATCCCGCAGCAGATATCAGCGTTATCAATACCGAACTTATTCTGGCCGATCTTCAAACGATCGATAAACATCTGCCAAAACTGCAAAAAGAAGCCAAGGCGAAACCCGCGCTGCGCCCGGCAATCGAATATATTGAAAGTTTGAAGAAAACGCTCGAAGAAGACAAGCCGCTCTCTTCTCTTGGCGAGCTGAATCGCGAATATATTTCCGACCTTCATTTGCTTACGGCCAAGCCGGTTATTTACGCCTTCAACGTCGATGAAAATACGCTGACTAATGAACCGAGAAAAAGCGAACTCGCAGCACTCGTTGCACCAAGCAGTGCCGTATTCGTCTGCGCCAAACTCGAGGATGAACTGAAAGGACTCGACGAAAGCGACGCCAAAGAGCTGCTGGAAAGTTACGGTGTGCAGGAAACCGGACTCGGCCAAATGATCGACGCCGCTTACGATACGCTCGGCCTGCAAAGCTACCTCACCGCCGGGCCGCAGGAAGTTCGCGCCTGGACTATTAAAAAAGGCGCGACCGCGCCGCAAGCCGCCGGTGTTATCCATACTGATTTTGAACGCGGCTTTATTGCCGCCCAAGTCATTACCTATGACGACTTTGTTGCCGCCGGTTCGGAAACCGCAGCAAAACAGCAAGGTAAAATGCGCACTGAAGGCAAGGATTACGTGATGCAGCCAGGCGACATAGTTGAATTTCGATTCAACGTGTAGTTTGAACGCCGAGGCGCTTAAGCGTGACACTTAGTTCATCCGCGCTCACAAAAACGATTCCCTGAATTCCCAAGCTTTCACCCGCTCGTACATTTTTCTCGCTGTCATCTATGAAAATCGTTTCTCCAGCGATGCTATTCATCCGCCGTAGAGTGTGCTGAAAAATCTCAGGCTCCGGTTTTATAAGCCCGACTTCACTCGACACTACAATATGGTCAAAATACTTCTCCAAATCGTATTGCCGTAGCAAGTCGCGAATAAATGCCGACGGAGCATTCGAAAGAAGTCCGAGTACGTAGCCTTTCTCCCGGAGTTCATCAATGATAGCAATGACGTCATAATTAACTTCCGTTGCCGCCTCCATATCCCTGAAAATCTTTTCCGGCGATTCACCTGTTAGCTCGCCAAGACGTGCCAGAAACTGCTGCGTGTCGATCTCACCTCGATCCATTTTCTGACTAGCTTCTAAATACCCGCCTTCCCGAGGCTGGCCGCGCTTCTTTAGCCAAGTCTTATACGGATCTGTCCGCAAGACGCCAAAAAAATCAAAAATTATAGCCTTGTACATACGTGAAGTATATCATTTGCTGATTGGACGAAGAAGATAAAACCGTTCCTGATTCCCCTTTGCGCCGTGCACGTCGCTATCGCGCTTATCTTGAATCACAAAATACTGTTTTGCCCATGTTTCAAAATCTTTTAAAATTTGGCGGCGCACCGCGTCGTTTTTTATAATTCCTTTGTTCGTCTGATTTTTGCCAGCTTCAAATTGCGGCTTCAGCATGGCGGCGATTTGCGTGTTTTTGCCGCTAAGATGTTTAGCAAGGTGCGGCAATATATCGCGCAGACTGATAAACGATACGTCAATCACGATAATGTCCGGCTTTTCATCCGGCAAATGAAAGTCGCGAATATCCGTTTTCTCATGCAGTTCGATTTTCGGATTGCCGCGAAGTTTCGGATGCAGCTGCTCGGTCCCAACATCAACGGCGAATACTTTTTTTGCACCGCGACGCAACGCATAATCAGTAAATCCACCGGTGCTGCTGCCGACGTCGAGTACTGTTTTATCGCGAAAGTCGAGTTTTAAAAGCTCGGCCACACTGGCAAGCTTCAGTCCGGCGCGCGAAACATATTGCTCCTCCGCCACCAGTTTAATCACGGCGTTCTCATTCACGAACGTTCCTGGTTTTATCACGGTTTTTCCGTCAACCGTCACCTTGCCAAGCCTCACCCAGCTTTCAGATTGCGAACGGCTCGCGGCCAGGCCGCGTTTGGTCAGTTCAATATCGAGTCGGTTTTTTGTCATGGATACATAATTCTTTCTACTTCGCGCGTTACCGCTGCAATGGCGGCATAACTTTGGCCTTTGCTCATAATCGTCATAATGTAGGTACCACGTGGATGATGCACGATCGCGGTATCATGGACGTAATCCCACAAGAAGCCGACCTTGTCGTTCACCTTACCGGCGCTGCCCGTCGGAATGCCATAGCGATACGGGTGACGGCTAAGATTATTCAGCAGCAAGTCGCGGTTAGCACCGCTCACCAGTGTACCATCATTGAGGCCGATCATGAACTTCGTGAGATCGGCGGCAGTTGTTTGAGTGGCTACGTTGGAAATGAACGTGGTACCGGTGCTGAAGCCGTGGGCGTACACGAAATTGTTCAGATTTTGGCGGCCGAATTCAGCGATCCATTTTTCAGCGCACGGATTGGTGGATGCCACCGTCATGCGATCAAAGCAGCCGGCAACCGTCGTGTCGAGCATCGGGTCACTCCAATGGATGTTGCCCCGGCTCATTTCATCGAACAGCTTCAGTGCAATAAACAGCTTGAACGTGCTGGCGGCCGGAATGCTTTCCCTGTCGCGAGCGTGCGCGTACCATTTTTTACCATCAATCTGCCGAATGGAAATGTGCATGTTTTTCGTCCTGGCTACGTCATTCACGTACGCCTGCAGCCCGGCCTGCGTCGCGGTATATTTGCTGTCATAAATGACACTTGGATGCACAGCAACAAGCGGCGCCACGACTGAAACCGCTGGCGGCGGCACCAAAAGCGCGGAGGCAATCTTGCTCGCAACTACGTTCTTATCGATTGCGCGGCCAAGCGCGCCGCTCGTCCGCCCCGTTTCCCTTCCATCAACCAGCGTGATGTTCGTCTGCCCCGCCGGCGTTCCAACTTTTTTGTTCAGATCGTTTACATACGCCTTGATTCTGCTTTTATCAACAGAGAGCATGACGTCTCCACTCTTACTCGTACTGAGCACGATCCATGAGGCAATTTCCGCCTTGTCCGGCTTGAACTGTTTGTCATCAACCCGAATCGTCACCGTATGTGCCAGTGCAGCCTCCGCCTGGCCGCGCACCAGCGCGAGATCTTTTGCTGTGCGGGCAGGCGGCGTGCGTTTTGCAGGAGCATTAATAACGTTCATTTTGCCAAGTTGAAGATTGGCGCTGTTTATAACGTCGAGAAGAGCGTCGGCCGCCACCTCGCTGCCCGGCATCGCATCAGTTAAGGCAAGCTTGGCATCCTTTATTGCGAGACGTGCGTTTTGCGGCGCAAAGCTCAGCTCCTTGCTGGCCGTCGCGGCAAATGTCTTAAGTGGTGCGTTCGTATAAAACACATCTGCCGTCGTCACGTTCGCAGGACGCAGAATAGTACCGGGAATAAGCCGCTGCCACAGCGGATAGTCGCTGAGCGTTTTGATTATTTCTTCGGTGTTCAGCTCGGCGCCGGCAGACTTAAGCGAATACTCCACCGATTTGTCCTGCCCTATCGTTAGCTTCAGTTTTGTCGCGTCGAACTGGTCAGCGAGTGCTTTTGCCATTTCCTCATGAGTAGCCAGCGTTAGAGAACTCCCGGAAACATTCGCAAGCGGCAACCCTTTTCCATTCGGATATACCAACTGTACGGCGATAATGACACCTACAAGAAAAAGTAGTGCCCACATAAACACACGACGATGCTTTCGCCCGGAAACATACGCGATATAACTCGCGCGAAATCGATTTTCGGTTTTTTGTTTTTTCGGTTTTTGGGCCAAGGCCATAGTACTATATTAGCACTTCAATATGACTTAGCGCGCTTGGTCGATAATCTTCTGTATGATTCCGCTTGTCGAGTGCTTCTTTTCGTTGGTAAAAACAGCTACTTCTGCCGGCGCAATGTCAGCCTTCAGCCTTTCGATATGCTCAGGCGGCCAGTCCATATATACGACCACGACATCTGGTTTTAATCGCTTTGCTATACTCGTGGTAAGACCGACATACGGTAAGTTTACGACAGTTGTAAGATCGACCGCTCTCAGCGCGTCAACCACCGCCGCCCGCGAATCTTGGTCAACTATCGGCCGGTGTTCACTCTTGAAACCCCTCCCGTCTTTTACACTTTCGTCGCTCGGCAATGCGACAACTAGAACGTCACCTTGACACTTTGCGAAGGTCAGATATTCAATATGGCCAGGATGCAGAATGTCGAACGCGCCGACAGCAAGAACGATACGCTTCGCCGCGTACTTCGCGCGAATCTCAGCAAATGCTGATTCATCGATAATCATACGTTCACTGTAGCATGAATCGGTTATTTTTTACGTTCGCGGTATTCGTTCGTGCTTGTGTCGACCGAGATAATGTCGCCGGTTTTAATAAATGCTGGAACTTTTACGGTAATGCCCGTTTCAAGCGTGGCATCTTTTAGCACGCTGCTGGTCGTATCACCTTTTACAACGTCTTCGGCGTAAGTTACTTCGAGATAGACATTTTTCGGTAGTTCCACGTTGATGACCTTCCCATCGAAGAACTGCAGCGTAAGATTGTCGCTCTCTTTCAGATAGCCCGCCGCCGTATCGACGATATCGGCGCGAAGTTCAAATTGCTCGAAATTCTCCGGATCCATGAAAAAGAAAGTTTCACCGTCGTTGTACAAATACTGAACCGTTTTGTTACTTACATCGGCACGCTCAATTTTATCCTGGCCTTTGAAGGTCTTTGGAATCACACTTCCATCGATCAGGTTTTTGAGCTTTACGTTAACGATACTGCCGCCACGGCCCATGACTTTCTGGGCATACTCAATAACTCGGTACGGCTTGCCGTCGATCTGGCAGACGACGCCTTTTTTAAGATCAGTTGGTTGGTACATGATTTCTCCTATGATTCTTTAGAAATACTGCGCAGCGCACCGAGAGCGATGCGCTGCAAAGTTCTCTAAATTAATTAGAGGTAACAAATGGCATAAGTGCCAGGTGGCGTGCGCGCTTGATAGCAACGGCGAGCTGGCGCTGCTGCTTTGCCGAAAGGCCGGTCTTGCTGACAGGTTCGATCTGGCCGTACACGTTGATAAAACGCTGCAGCGTTTTGACATCTTTGTAGTCAAAGTACGCTGGCGTGTCTTTCTTGAATCGTTTGGTAATCATTTGGTTCTCCTAGAATGGAATTTCACTTAAATCAATTGGTTTGTCGTCAATATCTTCGATAACGACGTCTTTTTGCTTCTCGGCTGGCTTGTTACTTGAACCGCCTTGGTAGCCAGAGCCACCCTGGTTGTCACCGCTTGGGCCGTCGAGGAATGTTACGTCAGTCGCAACGACTTCAACTTTCGAGCGTTTCTTGCCGGTTTCCTTGTCGTCCCAGCTGTCCTGGCGAAGGCGTCCCTGCACGAGGCAGCGGCGACCTTTACTTAGATACTGGCTCACGAGTTCACCGAGCTTTTCCCACGCCGTAATGTCGAAAAAGTCCGCTGCGTCTTCCT
>CAMLDM010000042.1 GCA_946479025.1 uncultured Candidatus Saccharibacteria bacterium
GCGCGGATGGTGGAATTGGTAGACACGAGAGACTTAAAATCTCTTGGCCATAACGGTCGTGCGGGTTCAAGTCCCGCTCTGCGCACCAAGTAAAAAAGAGACCACTGGTCTCTTTTTTACTTGGTCTTGCCGGGCCAGATTTGAGCCGGAGGTCGAAAACTGCCAGTGGCGGTTTGAGTTTTACCTGCTTGACCGAGGAGAGCGCTTCAGCGCTTCGACGAGTATTTTATTCTTAGTCCCGTATTACTTCAACTCATCGATTTTTTCACCTTAAAATGCTATAATAAAACCACAATAGAATAAGGAATTATAAGGGGATTTTAAGAATGACAGCAGTTTGGATTATCGTCGCGATCATCGTGATTGTCGCGCTGTTTTTATGGGTAACGTATAACGGTCTCGTTAAGCTAAAGATTCGCGTCGACGAAGCGTGGAGTGACATTACGGTTCAGTTGAAGCGTCGTCTCGATCTTATTCCGAACCTCGTTAACAGCGTGAAGGGCTACGCTGCGCACGAATCCGGCGTTTTTGAAAAAGTCACAGAAGCACGAGCCAACGCTTTAAACGCCCATGGCGTAAAAGAAACGGCCGAGGCTGAAAATCAGTTTGAAGGTGCTCTCAAAAGCCTGTTCGCCGTGGCTGAAAGCTATCCGGACCTTAAGGCAAACCAAAACTTCCTCCAGCTCCAACAGGAACTGGTCGATACGGAAGACAAAATCCAGGCGGCTCGGCGCTTTTATAACGGCGGCGTCCGCGACCTCAACACTAAGATCCAGATTTTCCCGAACAATATTTTCGCCGGTATGCTTGGTTTTAAGCAACGCGAGTTCTTCGAAGTTGAAGACATGGCAACCGTAGAAAAACCAGTTGACGTAAAGTTCTAATCCGGGCGACCCGTTATCTATATGTACAGTGCGGTCGCAGCTAATAAACGAAACACGGTCATCATTATGGCCGTGTTTGTGGGGCTTGTCGGCGCAGTGGGCTGGGCGGTCAGTTATACGCAGGGCAACACGTCGCTTGCATACTGGGTTATTTTAGTCGCGGCGGCGTATGCGCTCATCCAATATTTTGCTGCAAGTCGGCTCGCGCTTGTCATGAACGGCGCGTCGGAAATACAGAAAAAAGACAACCCGCGCCTGTATAGAATCGTCGAAAATCTTACCATTGCTACCGGTATGCCGATGCCGAAAGTCTACATCATCGATGATCCGGCGCCCAACGCATTTGCTACCGGGCGCGATCCAAAACATGCCGTGGTCGCGGCTACTACGGGTATTCTCGACGTTATGAACGACCGGGAGCTCGAAGCCGTGATGGCACACGAAATCAGTCATGTGCGTAATTATGATATTCGAGTTGGGATGATTGCGTTCGGGCTAGTGAGTGCTGTCGGCATACTTTCTGATATTGCAGTGCGGATGATGTTTTTCGGTGACAACCGGCGTAATGAAAATAGCAATCCAATAGTCATGATTATTGGCATCGTCCTCATTGTTCTGGCGCCAATTATTGCCGCGCTTATCCAGATGGCGGTTAGCCGTCAGCGCGAATACCTGGCCGACGCCAGCGGTGTGCTGACTACTCGTGATTCGGAGGGTCTGGCAGACGCGCTGGAAAAACTAAAACAGTACGGCCGGCCGATGAAGCGCCAAAGCACGGCGTCGGCTCATTTATTTTTTAACAATCCCCTAAAGGCCGGATCATTCAACAGGCTATTCAGCACGCATCCGCCGCTCGACGAGCGCATCGCGCGCCTGCGCGCCAACGCCAATAAATTTTAATGTGAGCACATATGTCTACGAAATCCACTAAAAAAACACCTACGAAAAAGCCTAAAAAGCAAATCTCATCGAAGCCGCTAGAAAAAACATGGCGCGAGAAACTCACTCGGCCAGCTAAGGCGGCTACTGCCCGTACCCGTGATTTTCTTTCGCGCCGGCCGCACCGAAGTTTTCGCCGAACGTATCGCCGCGATTATGTCCGGTCGCTCAAAATGCCGGGTTATTGGGCGTTTACGAATGACGTTCGGAAAATATTATGGCAACAAAAAAAGCCGTTCCTGTGGCTTGTAGTCATCTATGCTATTCTGACAATTCTGTTGGTTGGCATGGCTGCACAAGGTACTTACAGTGATCTAAGTGACTTGCTCCATAGCACAAGCGGGAATATCTTTAGTGGAAACTGGGGGGCGGTCGGACAAGCCAGCCTGCTACTCGTCACGGGAATAACTGGCAGTTTTAATGCTTCGATGACCCAGGCGCAGCAAATGTACGCGGTTATAATCGGTCTGTTTACGTGGCTTACGACAGTCTGGCTTTTAAGGGCGGCGCTTGCGAACCGTCATGCGAAGCTGCGCGACGCTTTGTATAATGCCGGCGCACCTATCCTACCGACATTTCTCGTTGCGCTGGTCCTGGTCGTTCAGCTGATACCGATGATTGCGGCAGTCATCGGGTTTGTGGCACTTACGCCGTATGGCATCTGGGACGGCGGAGCCGAGTCGATGTTGTACTGGGTGGCTGCGCTGCTGCTTACTTCGGTGTCGTTTTATTGGATCACGAGCACGTTTATCGCGCTTGTCGTCGTGACGCTTCCGGGCATGTATCCGCTAAAAGCCTTAAGGGCAGCGGGCGACCTGGTAATTGGC
This sequence comes from uncultured Candidatus Saccharibacteria bacterium, assembly GCA_946479025.1. The sequence goes on from CAMLDM010000042.1 coordinate 2,651, forward strand.
CGGCGGGTTCGCATTCTTCTTAGGATGCTGTGGCTGCTTTTCCTGATTGTGGCGCTGTGGGCGGTTATCATGGTGCCGATTATTTTGCTGGACACATGGGTAAAGCAAGTGCTGCCTGCGATCGAATGGCTGCCGGTCATCCCGGTCGCGCTGCTTGCCATGGGAACGCTGACAATAGTCTGGACAGCGAGCTACGTATACCTGTTGTATCGGAGAATTGTAGATGATGACGCCGCACCAGCCTGAGAAGCGCGCAAGCGAACTACGCGAACTGCTCGCGCGCTATAGCTATGAATATCATGTACTCGACCGGCCTTCGGTTAGCGATGCCGTGTACGACAGCCTATTTGGCGAGCTTAAAGAAATAGAGGCAGAGTACCCTGAATTAGTGACGCCGGACAGCCCGACGCAGCGCGTAGGAAATGAGCTTCTGGGTGGGTTCAAAAAAGTGCAGCATACCAGCCGGATGCTAAGCCTAAACGACGTGTTCGACCGCGCCGACGTGGAAGCATGGGTTGCGCGTATGGACAAACTGCTGCCTGGCCGGACGCACGAATATTTTGCGGATATAAAAATGGACGGCCTGGCTTGTGCGTTGGTCTACCAGGACGGCATGTTGGTCCGCGCGGTAACACGTGGTGACAGTTTTATAGGTGAAGATGTTACAGCAAATGTCCGTACGATTAAAAATGTGCCGCTTCGGTTGCGAAAAGAAAAGGGTTTCGAAGAATTTCTAAGCGGCCGGACGGAAATCCGCGGAGAGATCGTTATGCTGAAAAAAGATTTTGCCGCACTAAACAAGAAGCGCGAAGCCGCCGGCGAACCTGTGTTTGCTAATCCGCGCAACCTCGCCGCTGGCACGATTCGCCAGCTTGATCCGAAACTTGTGGCGGCGCGGCCGTTGCATTTCCGGGCATATGATTTGCTGCGTAATGATCCAGCCGAAGTGCCGACGAACATGTTCGCTTACGAGGCAATTACAGCGCTTGGTCTAAACCGCAACACGCAGGCGAACGTGTTTACGACTGTGAGCGAAGTCATGCAGTTTATCGACACGTGGGATGAAAAGCGCCACGATCTGCCGTTCAACACAGACGGCCTGGTAGTGAAAGTGAATGACCGCGAACTATCCCGCCAGCTTGGCGTGGTTGGCAAACAGCCACGTGCGGCCGTCGCATACAAATATGCCGCCGAGCAGGCGACGACGGTTGTGAGAGACATCGTCATTAGTATCGGTCGGACGGGCGCGGCGACGCCGGTTGCCGTGTTTGATCCTGTAGTGGTGGCCGGAACGACCGTGCAGCACGCCAGCCTGCACAATGCCGACGAAATCGCTCGAAAAGATATCCGCGTCGGCGACACGGTCGTTATCTTTAAGGCTGGTGACATTATTCCGCAGGTCGAGAGCGTCGTGAAGGAGCTGCGTCCGAAATCCGCACGGGAGTTTAATTACGAAGAAGTTCTTGCCCAGCAGTATCCCGAGCTGGAGTTTGAACGGCCGGAAGGCGAAGCGATTTACCGCGTAAAGGGAGCGTCCGGCCCGCTGCTTTTAAAAAAGGCGCTCGAGCATTTCGCGAGCAAAGGCGCGCTCGACATTGATACGCTGGGCGAAAAGAACGTCGTAGCACTGGTAGATGCCGGGCTGGTAAAAGACATAGCCGATATTTATTTGCTGAGCAAAGAGCAGGTATTGGAGCTGGATCGTTTTGCGGAAATCTCCGCAAAAAAACTTGTTGGCGCGATTGCCGAGAAAAAGCAGCCGCCATTGGAGAAATTTATTTATGGGCTGGGAATCCGCCATGTCGGTGCGCAGACGGCCGTTGATCTGGCGAATGCATTCCAGTCGATTGGAACGCTGCAAAAAGCTGGGCTGGAGGATTTGATTGCGATTGAGGGCGTCGGAGAAGTCGTGGCTGAAAGTATCGTGGCATGGTTTGCTGATCCGGATAATGAAGCGCTGCTCAAGAAATTTGAAACACTTGGCGTGAAGCCGTACTACGAAAAGAAATCGGGCAAACTGACAGGCCTGAACTTTGTCGTGACGGGTACGCTGGAAGGCATGAGCCGTGATGAAGCGGCAGATAAGATTCGCGCGCTCGGCGGTACGTTTCAGACGTCCGTCGCCAAAGACACAACGTATTTGGTGGCTGGCGGCAAAATTGGCGAAAGCAAACTGAAAAAAGCCCGCGCATATGGTACAAAAATAATCGACCAGGACGAATTTAATAGATTACTGGAGGAATAAAATGAGTGAATTTACGGATCTGCCGAGTATTGAGCCCGGTGAGTACGAACACTACAAAGGTAAACGCTACGAAGTGCTGGGCGTCGCCGTACATAGTGAGACGCTGGAATACCTGGTAGTATACAGGCCGCTATATAAATTGCCCGGACCGCAGCCGAAACTCTGGGTCCGGCCGTACGATATGTTCGTAGAAACGGTTGAAAAAAACGGCGAAGTCCTTCCTCGATTCAAAAAGGTGGATTTATAATGGAACCGGCTATTGAAGCAGAAAATCTGAGTGTTTATAAGGAGAGACGACCAGTCCTGCAGGCGCTTAATTTTGACGTTTCAGCCGGCTCGATTACTGGTTTGATTGGTCCGAGTGGTTCGGGCAAAACAACGCTTATGCGGGCAATCGTCGGCGTGCAGAAAACCGGCAAAGGAGCGCTTGAAGTGCTTGGCGAGAAGGCGGGAAGTAAAAGACTCCGCAGTAAAATCGGTTACGTGACACAAGATGCATCCATCTACGGCGATCTTTCCGTTATCCAGAATATCCGTTACTTTGCGACGCTGGTCCGGGCGGAAAAAAGCCAGGTCGAAGATGTCATTAAGCAGGTGCGACTGACCGAGCAGCGCAATCAGCTTGTCGCCAGCCTTTCCGGAGGCCAACGTGCACGGGTGAGTCTTGCTGTGGCGCTGCTGGGACATCCTGATTTGCTCGTTCTAGACGAACCGACGGTCGGTCTTGACCCAGTGCTTCGCCGGGAGCTGTGGCAGCTGTTTCAGGAGTTGGCCGACGAAGGAAAAACGCTAGTTATTTCTAGCCATGTTATGGATGAGGCTGAGCGCTGCAAGTCGCTTCTTTTGCTGCGCGATGGCAAGCTATTATGGCACGGCCCCCGGGTTCAGCTATTGAAGGCATCGAACGCTCCATCGGTAGAAGAAGCGTTTGTTACAATGGTTAAAAAGGAGGGAAAGTGATGTTGTACCATCTTCGCACGACAGTCGCCACGACGCTCCGTATTTTGCGCCAACTTTCTCACGATCCGCGCACGCTAGTCCTCATATTTATTGTCCCGTGCGTTTTAATGTCGCTATTTCGTTGGCTTTTTGATGATAACGTAGCCGTGTTCGACCGTTCTGCACCGGCGCTTCTGGGCGTGTTCCCATTCATCATCATGTTTATTATCACATCCGTTACGACGCTCCGCGAGCGAACGACGGGCACGCTTGAGCGGTTAATGGCACTTCCAATCGGGAAGCTTGACCTGGTTATTGGGTATATGCTGGCGTTTGGCCTGCTGGCCATTATCCAGGCACTGCTTGCGAGCGCATTGGTGCTCTATGGATTTAGCCTAAATGTCGCCGGTCCGCATTGGTTTTTGATCGTCATGGCGCTGGCGGATGCACTTCTTGGCACGGCACTTGGTATTTTTGTGAGCGCTTTTGCTCGCACGGAATTTCAGGCAGTACAGTTTATGCCAGCCTTTATTCTCCCGCAGGCGCTTATCGGCGGGCTTTTTATGCCGCTGTCGCAAATGCCGGATTTGCTTGAGAAGATCGCATACTTTTTACCTCTGACATACGCTATTGACGCGTTAAATTCCATCGTGAAATATACTGACATTACTAATGATGCATGGCGAGACTTGGCTGTCGTAGCGTCATTCATCTTGGTAGCGCTGCTTTTGGGCGCATTAACACTTCGGAGGCGTAATAAATAGAATGAATGCTATACACAGAAAAGTGAGGCGAGTGGCTATAGCAGTTGCTGGAGGTGCTGTTTTGGTAGTCGGTATCATCGCAATACCATACCCCGGCCCGGGCTGGTTGATCGTTTTTGCAGGCTTGGCGATTTTGGCAACGGAGTTCGAGTGGGCCCAGCGTCTTCTCGACAGGGCGCGCGGTGAATATGACAAATGGCAGCAGTGGCTTAAGCGCCAGCCGTTGGTCGTGCGACTGTTCGTTCTGCTCCTTACCGGCCTTGTTGTAGCGGGTACGATGTGGCTGCTAAACGTTTTTGGCCTGGTTGATACTTTCTTCCATCTTCATATTCAGCAGCTTCACTCACCACTAGGACTATTTAAATAAATGAAAACACCTGTTTTTATTACTGGCAACCAGAATAAGGCGGATTATCTTGCGAAGCTTTTGAATATACCGCTCGAGCACCAGAAAATCGACCTCGATGAAATTCAGTCGGCCAGCCTTGAAGAGGTGGTGATACATAAAGT
>CAMLDM010000043.1 GCA_946479025.1 uncultured Candidatus Saccharibacteria bacterium
GCAATAATTGTCTGGTCGAGGGCAACCAAAAAAAGGCTTGCCATAACCGAGACCATAATAATCAGCTTGCTACGCAAGCTTAGGTGGTGATGCATGTAGTTTACTCCTTAATTTTTTCTTGCTTTAGAGCGCGAAAGTTTTCTACCTGCGCCGTCATGTGCTGCATGAGAGACTCAAGAGCTTCTTCCTGAAAAAGCCCCACAAACCCCGCTCCGCACGATCCGATAACATATAGGCGGTCGCCCGTCTCGATACCAAGCTCTTCGCGGGCCTCGGCAGGAATGACAACTTGTCCTTTCGTGCCAACGGTCGCGGTACCGTAGAGCTTTTTATCTTGCATGGGTGATTTGGCCATTGTAACTTTCGTACTCCTTACTGCAGTTGATTGTAGCACTGGTATGAAAAGTATGTCAAGTATGATACAGGATTTCGCAACATAAAAAGCCTTGCATGCCATATCCAAAAGCGTATATTAATAGTATCTACATTATCTTGTAAAGGAGATCTATGAGTAGCAATCGACCGGCCCGGGCAATCCTGATGGTTCGCCCGACAAGCTTTGGCTTTGACGAACAAACCGCTGAGTCAAACGCCTTCCAAAACAGACCGACAGCAAGCACAGACCAAATTCTCGAGCGCGCCGCATCTGAATTTCAGCATGCCGTTGATACACTTTCGTCTCATGGCATTGAGGTGATAGCCTTCGAAGACAGCGAGGCGACACCAAAACCAAACGCCGTATTTCCGAATAACTGGCTCAGCACCTGGCCAGACGGACGAATCTTCCTCTACCCAATGGCAACGGAAAGCCGCCGCATTGAGCGCAGTAGCGAGGTAATTCGATCGCTCAAAGAATACTTCAAAGTTACTGATATCATCGATCTCAGTGTCAGCGAAAAAGACGGACTATTTTTGGAAAGTACGGGCGTTATGATTTTTGATCATGCAAACAAAATCGTCTATGGCTGCCTTTCAGTACGCTGCGACGCTGGCCTGTTTGCCGCTCACGCGAAGACGCTCGGCTACACACCCGTCATATTTGATGCATACGACGAAAATGGCGTCGCCATCTACCACACAAACGTGCTAATGGGCATACAAAACAGTACGGCAGTAGTATGCTTGGACGCGATTACCGATAATGAACAGCGCAATAATCTCGTGCGGTCGCTTGAAGAAACCGGCCACGACGTCATCGACATCACCTATGCTCAAATGAATGCGTATTGTGCCAACGTCTTGGAACTCGAAAATCAAAACGGCGAGCGCTTTTTAGCGCTTTCTAAGGGGGCGTTTGATAACTTCACGCCAGAGCAACGCGGCCGCCTAGCGAAAGATAAAGTATTGCTGCCGCTTGATATTCCGACAATCGAAGAAATAGGTGGCGGCAGCGTCCGCTGCATGCTGGCTGAAATCTTTCTCGAGCAAGTCTATTCGCCACCGATCTTCACGTCGAAAGTGCTGGAAACTCCCGCAGCCGAACCGCAAATTTAGCGCTTTTTCATAAAATAGAAACTCAGGCTGAATGCCGCAAGTGCACTGACGCCAATTATCGCCCAAAACGCAAATGGCGACTGGCTGCCCGGCAACTCAACGTTCATACCATACAACCCAGCGAGCATCGTTGGAATAGTGAGCGCCAGCGTAATAACGGTGAGGATACGCAGCGTTTCGTTCAGGCGCGTATCCATGACGGCGCGGTACGAATCACGCACGTTGGTGATGGTACGCAGCAAACTTCGGCAGCGAGACATTAGCTGTTCAAGATCGATTGACAAATCTTCCATCAAGTCGCGGTCGTCCTCGTATAACTGTAATAACCTTCCGCCAAGCAGTTTCTCTAGCGCTGTATTAGTAGGAAGCAGTGCGTCAAGATAATCATTAAGCTTACGCTCGTACTCTACAAAAAACGCAATGTCTTTCGAGCGCAGGTTTGTCACGTCGCTGGTGTTGGCGCGCATCTGCCGGTTGATTGATGCCACTCTATGCTGGTACTGAATCGTGATTGCATCCACCATCAGCATGAATAATTTCGTTTTTTGCGTCGTCGGCGCGTTAGTACGCTCAATGAACGGCTGCCACAAACGGCTCAGTGAGTCGCGACTGACCGTCACGACATGCTCGCTGCCGATCGCAAATAAAATCGGCGTCGTGAAATCATTGAAGTCATCATCCGTGTCTGGCAGTCTCGTAAGAAAGTATGTCCACTCACCTTCTTGCTCTACGCGCGGCACCTCATGTGGGTCAAGCGCGTCATTTAAAATATCGGCATCGAGCCCAAGATTGATCAGTTTTTCAATATCATCGCCGTTTGGTTTCTCGCAGCGAATCCAGCTGCCAGGCTGTAGCGTCGTGCGTGGTTTTATTTCGGGCCGGTGGTGGGTAGAACGCAAGTACGTAAACATATATCTATAGTATCACTTCCTCTGTTATGAATTTGAGTAGATATGGAGACACCCTCACATGAGGGGCTCCGGTAGGTGCGCTTCCTTTGTGAGGGCGGTGTGAAGTAGAGAGGTTCAGGAAAGAACGAATTGGCAGTCCGGCGCCCTGTAGTCACAGTGCCAGCCAGCCCCCTCGTATCCGCGCCGGACACGCTCGATGACATGAGGTGGCACGTTACCCGACACCCGAATCATGACAGCGGTCTTGAAGTTGCCCATCTTGATGCCGTGCTCTGTGATCACCTCGTTGATGAGATCACAGAGCTTATCAACCTGGGCGTTCGTGGACTCTTCGGCGGCTTTGACAGCCGCTTCCTTCGAGGTAAACATCATCAACCTTCTCTACTCGCCTCTGATGATGAGCAGAAGCAAACTCGATCCTCACGTCTGCAAGAATTATCAAGATAATAATATATTTATGAGATACTGTCAACGACGGGAGACGTGTACTACGACCGCTCATATCTCCGCTTGTGTCGCGGCTGCCACCCTCGGCGGCGCTTTTCGTAGCGGTCGTTTTTGTAGTACGTTTTGCCGAGTTTCGCCATAAAGTCAGTTCCAATATGTGTGTGGAGTTTAGAAAGATTCATCAATTCGGCACGCTGCTTCGGATTGAGACCTTCCAATGAAATCGCATGGCCCGCAATCGCCTTTACTTGCTGCTGCAACGTGCGACGCTCAATTGCTGGAATATGCTTTTTGTGATGCGCACCGATTTGGCGGCGTTCGCGTTCCAGCTGTTCATACGCCCATTCGGCAAAAGAGTCGACAAACAGCCGGCGATTCTGCGGCGTATCCTTAGTCACCGCCGACCCGCCGCCTTCAAGAATCTTCCCACCGAACCTTACTAGCTGGCGCGTGCTCAAACTGCCCGTGCGCGGATCATAATACGTTTTGCTGCGGCGCGACGAAAACAATTGCGGCGCAAGTTCAAGCAGCCAATCAGTATTCACGGCCGTAATTCCCTGCACAAGATGCAGCGTCTCCAGACTGCCGTTACGCGTTGGAACCTGCAAATCAAACGGCGTGCCAGTGATAAGCTTGGGGCTGCGCACGACGCTGCTGCTTGAAACCTCGCGGCGTTGCTTGGTAGCAATATGCGTTGCAGTGCCGTCATCCTCCACCATCCACAGCTGATCGATCTGTCCCGCAACAATGCAGCGCAGCAGTTGATCTTGCTCTTCATTCGTGATTGGCGTGAGCGACTCCGCATCAAGCCCAAGGTCGTGATCCAACCGCTCCATCACTTCGCGCGCCTTGCTGATGTTCTTGCTGATAATGCCGATCTCTTCGTATTCTTCCGGCAGCATTTGCGGCAACGCCAAGTACACATCATACTGTGCGAGAAGGTCAGACTTCGTTTGCCTGGTATATTTTCGCCAGCCGGTGTAGCGCGGCCCACCCTTCACGATACCGCCGATTTCCTGAATGCCAATGATTGCAGCAAGCTTCGTCTGCGTTTCTTTTGAAAACTTTTGCGCTTCCACGAGCATTCGGCCAAAGCTTGATTCCACCGGAAATTGTTCCATCTGCCGTCCGATTTTCGTCACATCGTTCGATCTCGTCAGCGCACCAAGTGCAAGAAGCGTGCGTTTTGCCTGGGCAATTGCCTTATGGCTCGGGTCGTGGTAAAAATCGAGTTGCTCGATATCGATCCCGATATTCGCCAGCCGGAGCGTCAGGCGATCGATGTGCTTACGAAGAATTTCCGGCGTCGCATACTCGGGACGTTCGTCAAACTCCAGACACGGCATCGTATCATACGGCGCCAAAATATACTCGCCCACTTTCGTACGCCCCGCACGGCCCGCCCGCTGCAAGCAATCCGCCTGAGAAACCTGAGCAATAAACAATCCTTCCACGCCGTTTCGCACTTCGCTCCTGCGCTCCAAACCGCTGTCAATCACCACGTCAATATCATCGATCGTCACACTGGTTTGAGCAATATTGGTCGCGAGAATCACTTTCCCGTTCGGATAGCTGGCAAAGGCCTGCTGCTGTGCCGTGGCTTCCAGCTGGCTGTGCAGCGGAATTAGCGGCACGCCGGCGTCAAGCGCTTTTTTAGCTATCGCATCCGTCACGTCCTGAATCTCCGATTTTCCCGGCAGGAAAACCAGCATGTTGCTTTTGGCGCTTGTCAGCTTGTTGATAATTTCGCTTATCACGTCGGTACCGCGGCGTTTCGTTACCTCAAAACCGCGCCCCGGAATATTGATGACTGCAGTCGTATCAAAGTAGTCAGCCAGACTGTCCGTTTCTATCGTTGCGCTCATAATCACCACCTTGAACTGCGGCTCTTCCTGGCAGCGTTTTTTTGCCCAGGCTACCAGTACTTCCATGTTTTCGTTCCACTCGTGCACTTCGTCCAGCACCAGCACCTGCCGCGTCTTTACGCCGATGCCGGTAATTTCCCGTACCAATTGGAGGCCGTCGGTACAATACAAAATCCGCGTGTCGGGCGTATCGTCGCGCTCGTGCGCCGTGCGATAACCGATAATTTCGTCACTGTCCTTGCCCGTGCGGATCGCCCATTCTTCACGCACTCGCCGCGATAAATTGCGCGCCGCCAAAATCCTCGGCTGCGTCACGATCACTTTATCGTAGCCATGCTCAGCCAAATACTGCGGAATTTGCGTGCTTTTGCCGGCGCCGGTTTCCGCAGTGATAATTGTTACCTGATTTTGATCGACGGCGCTCACAATTTCGTCATGAAAGTCGTATACGGGCAGGTCTTTAGTAAATCTGTCGGGCGCTATAGTCATTAGTACTATTGTACTCTACAGCCTCGTGGGAGTCGTCCCAAAAAGCAGCGAGAGCGCATGATCTTGCATTATTCGCTGATAAGCGGCAGCCCACAGCTGCCCCAAGTGCCCATACCCTTCTTTGTTCGGATGAATACCGTCCGCCAGTTCAGATTGATGTGACTTGAAATAATCATACGCGTACGTATCCCCGCGTAATGCAATTTTGCCGCGAACAAGATCGTCGATTTTATCTTTATATGCATTTAGTCTTTGCAGATACTCCGCGCTCCCCGGCTTCACCGCATATGGCGGATAGTTGAGTAGTATTTGTCGAACCGTTCCCGTGCTTCGCAACTTGCTGATAATCGTTTCGAGATTTCTCTGGTACATTTCCGGTGAAATCTTCCGGGCGTCATTCGTTCCCAGCATGATTGATACAATCTGGACATTTTGTGCTTTAAAATCCGCCAGCGCATCATCAAACATAGCAGTGCCCGGCTGCCAATCCTGCGTGGTTGAGCCGCTAACGCCGCGGTTGATTCCCCGGTAACCGCTTCCCAGCGCGGCAATTTCCGCATCGACCGCATTTCTATAGTTTCCCGTACCATGCGTAATAGAATCGCCGATAAATCCGATTTTTACAGGCGGTGTTTTTGTCGAAGCAAGGCCTGCCTCCTGAGAAACACAGAGCATCGCGACAGACATGACCGTAAGCATCGCAGCAATATACCAAACTTTTTTCATTATTTTATAATAACAAAAACTGCATGGCATTTTGCTTAAAATAATACTCTATTCTTTAATTGACAAGTAAGCAATAGCGTGTTATATTAAACACATGCATGAACCAACAGAAACAAACAGCTACCTAAATCGCCCCGTCTCAGAAAGACAACTTCGAGAAGAGCGGTTTAATGAGTACCGTGAAGAGCGCAGACAGGCAAAAAAACGCAAAAAAAGAATCAAACGAGCCAAGAAAGTGGCCGCCTTTGGACTTGTCACGGCAGCCGGAGTCGGTCTTGGCACCGCCAGCTATGAGGTATCCAACAAGATCGGACACGCAATCGAAGCACATCTAGAAAATTCTCAAGACAACGCATTCAATCGTGCGCTCGCATCCGAGTTGCAATCTGCATACAACGGTCCAGTTCAGCTTGATGGTACCGCAGAAAACATGTACAAGACTATTGTAAATAGTAGTGGTGAGCATAGTGCCATCAAACTCCACATGAACGGCACAGAGAAAAACAAAGAAACTGCCGCTTCAAAAGGCACGCCAACGTATTTTTATGAAGATGAACCCGTGGTGGCGGCTACCGTTTCCACGGACGGCCAAGTGGTCGATCAAAAATCACCTACTGCCTTCTGGCAGTCGACCCAAAAAGATGGTGATGTGATTTTGTTAGTAAATAAAGATACCCTCCGAAGTGAACGCCCGACCACAATCGATATTAAGATAGGATTGGGCGCTTGGGGTCTCACAGCCGATGGTAAAAACAAGCTAAAAGCCAACTA
>CAMLDM010000044.1 GCA_946479025.1 uncultured Candidatus Saccharibacteria bacterium
AGTTCACCGAGCTTTTCCCACGCCGTAATGTCGAAAAAGTCCGCTGCGTCTTCCTGGCCGCCGCGATCAACCGCCAGTGAGAAGCTGGCAATCGTCTTACCAGTCGATGTTGTCCGCACTTCTGGGTCGCGCGTGAGGCGTCCCATCAAAATTACTTGGTTGATGCTTTTGGCCATTTTTCTCTCCCTATTCCCCTCTAACTTCTATTCTTCGCTCGTGTCAGTGTCTGACGATTTGCGGTTCTTTGCTTCTTCGAGGGCTTTTCGTCCCTTTTCGTCTACCGTGACAAGCAAGTAACGCAGTACTTCGTCCGTGATGTTCAGCGTGTTGCTGATCTTTAGCGGCGCGTCTGCCGGAAACTTCACGTCCATGTACACATACACGGCAAAGTCTTCACGGTTGATTTTGTAAGCAAGTTTTTTCTTGCCCCAGTTGTCTTCCTTCGTGATTTCACCACCGGCGCTTTTGACCAGGTCACGGATTTTTGAAAGCGGCGTTTCAATGTCGCTCTCGAGATCCGGGTGAATCAGAACGGTAAGTTCGTATTCTTTCATAGATTTCCTCCTCTGGAATCCATTTGGATGCTTGCACTGAATGCAAGCCGAGTTGATAACAGTAGTAATTATACCGTATTTACCGCGGTTAGGCAACACGCAGATGGCAAACAATATGGCCGCGAGCCGTTCTAGCTCAATCTATTAAGTTTTTCGCCCTCATGTCATCAAAAATCAAGTGATCAACTGGACTCGTCTTGTGCTTATCGGCGTAGGCAAAATACGCCATCTTTTCAACTTCATTTGAGGGCGTTAGCTCGCCATCAAAATCTGCCGTATAGCATGTCATGCGCACGACCGTCCCCGCAGGTTTGCCATGAGCCTGGGCTTCGAACGTCCCGTAATGTGCAATGGTTTCCGGCAATATATCCACGTCCAACTCCTCTTTCACTTCGCGGATAAGCGCCTGCTCGTCCGTCTCATTCCCTTCGCGTTTTCCGCCAGGAATGTACCATGTATCCTTGCCAGCGCTCAGCGTCTCAAGAACGCGTCGGTCTTTAAGGTAGATGAAGGCGAGTTTGTCGATATACGTTTTATCCATGTAGCCTACTATAGATCATTACGCAACATCATCGAGGCTGGAAATCAGCACTTCACGAGGACGAGCACCATCGGCCGGGCCGATGATTCCTTGCTCTTCCATTTCCTCAATGATTCGGGCTGCGCGGGCGTAACCAACGCGCAGGCGGCGCTGCAGCAGCGAGGTCGAGGCTTTGCCGCTTTCTACCACCACGCGTACGGCATCTTTGTACATGTCGTCGCCGCCTTCACCACCCATGTCCATTACGACACCGCCCTTGCCGTTCAGTTGCACTGGCTGAGAAATAATCTCGTCGTTATACTGTGGCGCGCTCTGCATGCGCAGATGATCGGTAATCTTAATCACCTCTTCGTCCATCACCCAGGCACCCTGGATACGCTTCGGCTTGCTCATGCTTGGCGTCAGCATCAGCATGTCACCCTGGCCAAGCAGTTTTTCGGCGCCGATTTGGTCGAGAATGGTACGCGAGTCAATCTGGCTGGCCACGGTAAATGCGATACGCGCCGGAATATTGGCCTTGATAAGGCCGGTAATCACATCCACGCTCGGGCGCTGCGTCGCCAGCACCAGGTGAATACCAACGGCGCGGGCTTTTTGCGCCAGGCGCACAATTAACGCCTCAACGTCGCGGGCCGCCACCATCATGAGGTCGGCCAGCTCGTCGATTACCACCACGATGTACGGCATCGCGCCGTCGTCAACTTGCTGTTCGTTGCCATCTTCATCTGTAACGGACACTTTTTTGCCACCCGACTGAATCTTCTGGTTGTAGCTTTTAATGTCGCGGATTTTCTCCTCAGCCAGCAACTTGTAACGGCGCTCCATCTCGTTCACCGCCCATTTAAGCGCGCTGATGGTCTTGTCCGGCTCGGTAATCACTGGCGTAAGAAGGTGCGGAATATCTTCATATGGCGCCATTTCCACTTGCTTAGGGTCGACGAGAATCAGTTTCATTTCGCTTGGAGAATTGCGATACAGCAGGCTGGTCAGTAGTGTATTGATCATAACTGACTTACCAGAACCGGTCTGACCGGCAATCAGAAGGTGTGGCATTTTGTTGAGCTCGCCCACCACTGACTCTCCGGAAATATCCTTACCGATAGCAAAAGCAAGCGGCTCACGGTCGTTCTTCCACTGCTTTGAGGTAAGTACGCCATAAAGGCGAACGTCGGCCGCTTTGCGGTTCGGCACCTCTATACCGACGGCACGCTGGCCAGGAATCGGTGCTTCAATACGAAGACTCTGTGCTGCCAAGTTCAGCGCTATGTTGGTCTCGAGCGCCGTAATACGCGTCAGCTTCACGCCACTTGGCGGTTTAAGTGTGTACTGTGTTACCTTCGGGCCAATATTGGCACCTTCCATCTCGACGGAAATATTGAATTCGGCTAGTGTGTCGCGGATCGTCTGCGCGTTCTGCTGTACGTCTCCGGCATCTGCCGGTGACTGCTTTTTCTCGAGCAGTTCAACGCTAGGCGCCTGCCAATTCGGGTCGCTTACCGCTACAAGCGCCGCCTGCTCTTCGGCAGCCTTGTCCTGTTTCACACTGCCGCGAAGACTCGAAAGATGAGCGCCCTTCCCTTTAGGCGATTCTTCTTGACCAAGCGTTGGCACGCCAGCATTAAGTTTAAGTTCGCCGATCGCCTGGTGTTTTGGCGCGTCTGCCGCGGCGGCTTTTCTCATCACGTCAACGTTTTCGTCTTGTTCGCTGCTATTAGTGCGGACGAGTTCCCAGAATTTCTTGATGATCGTAAACGGCGACACGCGAAGTACGAACAGTGTGGTAATAATAATAAACAGTACGTAAATAAACGCGGCCACGCCTGAATTTACTAGCGCCAGCATGCCACTATTCGCCGTATCACCGATAAATCCGCCGGTCACCTTACCGCTGTCGTCCTTCATAAGGCCGAACAGCCCCGCAAACCACACGATAAGAAGCGCGGTCGCAAACTTTACCACGAACGACAAACGGTTATTCTCGCTGCGAAAAATCTCAACGGCAATATATATAAATAATATAGGCACGACGTACATGGCATAGCCGATAGTATTCTGCGTGACGCTGCGCAACCAGTCGAGTACCGGACCGCCGGCGCCAAACCACGAAACGACAAACAGGAATGAAATCGCAATCAAAAATACCGCGCCAACCTGCGCCCAAAAACCCGACGGTAAGCTATGCTGCGGCGTAGCCTGCTTCGATTTTTTGCTTCGTGTTGATTTTCTTTTTTTTGCCATAACTGTTTTATATTATATGCGTTTTCGCATCAGATTAACATCACATATTATAGCAAAAATTACAATGTTTTGCAAATAGATTATGCTTCTTCAGCAACAAAATCATCGCTGGTCCCAGAAGAGTCGCTGCGATATTTCAGAATCATTGCAACCATGACGGCGTAGAAACTCAACCAAAATGCCGAAACACCGGCATACAGCATGTCGTGCATCGACAAAGCGTAGCCGAGCGCGGTTACCTGCGAGAAAAGCCAAACAAGCCAGGTGGAAACACTAAAATCATCCGCCTGTTTGGAAAGGAAGAGTTTACGAAGTTGCGGAATACCGGCGCAAATAGCCGCGAACGTGCCGATCATGTAGAAAATATGGAATATGTACATAGTGTGTGTATGATACCAGAATCTCTCATAACTTGCAACAAAAACGCCCCTGTAAGCGGGGCGTTTTATCCGAAGTAAACCGGCTAGTAGGCGCGAACGTCCGTCCGCACGCGCGGATCAACAGCTTCCGTGTCAGGAACCTGCGGATTCGGGAATTTACGAGGTGCGGTTTTTAGCGGTGCCGTACGTTCCCGATTTTCATTTCCGCGGTTGCGGTTCTGACCGCCGCCCCCACCGCCAATCTCGTTGATCACCGGAATGACGATAGGCGTGCGGCGCGTCTGGTCGTACAAAATGTGGGTGATTTCGTCTTTCAGCTCTTTCTTGATAACGTCGAGGTCGATCTTTTTGCCGTTAAAACTGCGGGCAACTTTTTGTTTCAAGTACTGGCGGATCGTTCCCATCAGCTCTTCGCTGTCGCGCAGGTAAATGAACCCGCGAGAAATAATATCCGGACTGGTCATTAAGCGACCACTGCCACGCGCAACCGTCAGCACCACCACGAACATACCTTCGGTCGCCATGTGGATGCGGTCTTTTAGTACCACCTCGGACACGACCGCACCGGAATCATCGTACATAATGCCACCTACCGGGATACGACCGACTTTTTTAGCGCCTTCCGCATCTATTTCTACGACATCACCCGCATCACACACAAAGATATTATCGCGTGGAATGCCGGCTTCTTTTTCAGCCAGCTCGGCGTTGTGTACAAGCATGTGGAATTCGCCGTGGATCGGCAGATAGTATTTCGGGTTGAGCGCGTTCACCAGCTTAACGTGGTCGTCGTAGTAACCGTGACCCGAAAGGTGTAGCGGACCGATGCCAGTAAGGTGGGTTTTGCCGTTTTGAATAACGTCGCTTCCCTCGCGCATCAGGCCGTCTACCGTGCGGACGACGTACTTTTCGTTGCCCGGAATCGGGTTGGAACTAAAGACGATGACGTCGCTGTTCTTGATCTTGATAAATTTGTGCGCACCACTGGCCATACGATTCAGCACGGCATTGAATTCACCCTGCGAGCCGGTACAAACGATTGTCACTTTGCCGTCAGGCAGCTTCACGACGTCTTCCATTTTCACCACGACATCTTTTGGCACCTTGATAACACCGGCACGAAGCGCAACTTCGAGGTTTTGGATCATGCTGTAGCCGGCAAATGCCACTTTGCGGTCGTGTTGTTTGGCCTCGTCCAAGATAACCTGCATACGGTGAATCTGAGATGAGAAACAGCTCAAAATCAGGCGGCTATTCGGGTATTTGTCCATCACCTGACCCATGCTCTGCTGAATATCGAACTCGCCGTGCGTGTGCGTGCCGTCGCTTTCACAGTTGGTCGACTCGTTCATAAGCATCAAAATGCCTTCTTTTGTGGCGATTTCTGTCAGGCGCTCGAGATCAAACTTTTTGCCATCAACTGGGTTTTCTTCAAAACGCCAGTCACCCGTATCAACCAAAACGCCAAGCGGCGTGCGGATAACGACCGCCGTCGCATCAGGAATTGAGTGGTTCACGCGGACAAGCTCGATCGAGAGACTGTCGCCCAGCTGCACACGTTCATGCGCGTCCGGGTTGAGCTCGTGATATTCCGGCGTAAAACCGCTCGTCGCCTCTTCCATCGTACGCTGCACCATGCCAAGCGTGAATTTACTGCCGTAGACTGGCGCTGGAATTTTGTGCGCGACATGGCGAAACGCCCCGATGTGGTCGAGGTGGCCGTGCGTGAAAATCTGGCCGCGGATCTTGTGCTTGTTTTCTTCAAGATAGGTAATATCAGGCGTAATGTAGTTAATGCCCGGGTAATCAGAACCTGGGAACAAAAAGCCTGCATCTATAACGATGATGTCGTTATCGTATTCGATCGCCATCATGTTTTTACCGATACCCATTTCGCCAAGACCGCCGATCGGCATGATCTTTAGTGTCGGACGCGGTGCGCGCGGCTTTTTCGGCTGGTCGGCCATACTGAACTGACGACCGCCGTAGCCATTATAAATAGACTTGTTCACCGGCACGTTAATAATATGCTGCGAAGCGCGCACATTAACGTTTTCACTGGTGCGGCGCTGCGCACGAAAGACTTCACCTTTACGCGTAGTCGTGTTGTTGAGCACCGTGTTATTTGATTTTTGTCGTTGTTGCCCTTGCGGACGTTTGCTTTGATCGTCGTTTTGGACGTTACCGAGTCGTCGTTGACCCATAGATTTTTATTCTCCTTTTTCGTTTGGAATAAATTAGTTAGTTACAAAATACGAGTTGAGGGATTCAATCTGTTAATT
>CAMLDM010000045.1 GCA_946479025.1 uncultured Candidatus Saccharibacteria bacterium
CAGCAGGCCAACGCCGCGCGCGACTTCGCCGGCGAGGATATGCTGCTCGACGTCAACGCGCTGGCCGCGGGCAAGGGCTATTACAGCGTCGGTGTTTACGAAGTCACGCCGGACAACCGCATCCTCGCCTACGCGGACGACGACAAGACCTGACCAATCCGGCTAACCGGCTCCCTCTTAAAACGTGGTTGTGCGGGATCGCCGCTAGTTAACATGCAGAATTCATGAAATACCTCTCAGTTGTAAAAATTTTTATGCGGGTATACAGTTGATAGAGAGGACCATCATAAGATATAGAGGGCGATAATTATGAGCGGCGAGTCGAGCGCAAAATCCAACCAGCGCAAAGAACGACTTGCACTTTTGCTACCCGCTCACAACGAAGAACTTATTATCGCCACGACCATTCGTTCCGCCGTAGCCGCCGGCATGGAAAAAGCGGACATTTACGTAGTCGACGACGATTCTAGCGATAGAACACGCGAGATTGCCGTAGGCGAATTGCCCGCAGGTCATGTTCTCAGCGTCACGCGGAGCGGCAAAGCCCGCGCCGTCAAACAGGCATTCGACTACTTCGAGCTAGAAGATAAGTACTGCTGGCTGCACGTTGCCGACGCCGATAGCATCTTTTGCAAAAATTATTTCCGCATCTACCGCGAATACTTGAACATGGACGAGTGGTGCGCGGCCGTCGGCTTCGTGCAAAGCATGGGTGGCAATTGGATCGCCAACTATCGAAGTTTCAGCTACACCTACGGACAGCATATTTTTCGCAGGATACAATCATGGTTTGGCGTTATATCCGTACTACCCGGGCCGGTCACATGCTTTCGCACCGACATTATTAAAAAACTCAATTTCGAGACTGAAAGTCTGACCGAGGATTTTGACCTGACGGTTCAGATACACCGCAATCATCTTGGAAGAATCCGGTTCATTCCGGAAGCTATCAACTATACCCAAGACCCACGGACATGGAAGGACTTTTACTCGCAGACGCTGCGCTGGCAGCGTGGCTTTTTTCAGGGGGTACGCAAATATCATCTCGGGCTGCGTCCGCGCATGATTGATCTTGGCGTGGGCTACCAGCTAAGTGAAAGCGTCTATTACCTGTGCCAGTTCCTGATTATCCTGCCGCTTTTATTTTACGTCACGCACAGCCTGGGCGCGCCGCTCATGCTTATTCTCGCAGACTACTGCATGATCTGCCTATTGGCGCTTTTTTCAGCGGTTGCCGTAAAGCGCCCGGTCATTTTAACGACACTGCCATATTTTTACTTGCTCCGTATCGCAGAGCTTTTTATATTTTTCCAGGCATTCGTGGAAATTATCATTCTTCGGCGCTTCAAGACCGTACCGCGCGGATGGGAGACGAAGGACCGACGATACAGCATCGCACTTAATGAAATTAAGGGGTTGGAGTGATGTGGAAATATGCCGAACGATACAAGAAATGGCAGAAAAACGTACCCCTCGTATCTCCATTTGTGGTAGGCTGCGGCGTGGTTGCCGCCCTATATTTTTTCTCGCGCATCGTCCTTATCGTATCGCCGGCCCTCGTACTGGAGCAAACGGCCTTCAAGCCCGCCGACAGCGGAAGCATCGTATGTAGCGAGGAAGAGGACGGCCAGCTGGCTGATCCGCAGCCGATTTTGTCCACAAGCTACCAAAAACGTATCCACGAAGCACGTGGACTCGGGCCGAACCTGGTGAAAAATCCCGACCTTAGAGATATTACTGCCGGAACATCACAGCCGACAGGCTACACGCACAGTATCGAGAACCGCACTTCGCACTATGACTTTTTAGAAGACAATCATGACCGGCGGTTTCTTCGGACAAAAGTTACAAAAGACCCTGCTAAAAATACCGTGCCTCCGGCATGGCAAATCAGCCCCGTTGCCGTCCGGCCGCACCACACCTACGCTTATAGTTTCTGGTATCGCAGCAACACACCGGTAAAAGTGTCGCTCGAATACATAGCTAATAGGAAAACAAAATATGCCGAAGTTACCACCTTGCAGGCAACGGCTACATGGCAACAGTTTGCCGCTCACTTCAGCAACGAAGACAACGCCGCGTCGCTACGCTTTGATCTTAATGGAAGCGGGGCAGCACAGACGGACACGCGCTCATTCGACATTCACGAGATACAAGACGCACGTCTAGGCACGGGTATAGTAAGCGTCGCTTTTGACGACGGCTGGCAAAGCGTTAAGGATCATGCCCTTGCGCTGCTGAATAAATACCAGATTCGCACCACACAGTATATTATTACCGACGTGGCAGCCCAGGCTGTGCGCGGCTATATGGACTTTAACACCTTGAAAATGCTGAGAAGTACCGGCCAGGAAATCGGCTCCCACTCGCTTCGACACTGCAATCAAACCATGCTGAAGCCCGCCGATCTAGAAATGACAGCAACAAGCAGCAAGCAAACGCTCGAGCGTCAGCAGCTCGGCCCGATTAAAAGTTTCGCGTATCCGCTGGGACAATACGACAGTAAAACCCAGGCAGTTTACGAAAAACAATATCCGCTAATACGAACCTCCGACTTCGGCTACAATGACCGCTACTTCGACGAAACGAACATTCATTCGATCGCCATACTAAGTACGACCACCGATGCCGAATTTAAATCCTGGCTAAATCAGGCTAAGCAGCATCGCATGTGGGTCGTGCTGGTATACCACAATGTTGATGCGCCGGGCGAGTATAGCGTTACAAGCACCCAGCTTGAAAAGCAGCTACAAATGATAAAGGCGAGCGGCCTGAGAACGCTACCGCTCAGCGAAGCCGCATCCAGCATACGAAGGTAGCCGTAAGCGTCCAAAGTCTTTCTTGGCATTATAAAAAACGAGGCCCTCGCGCAAGGGGCCTCGCCTTTTTAGTGTTATTTTTACACGTGGTGTGGGTGGTGCTCGTCTTCCACCTTCACGGTCGTGGTTGAGTTATCCTCGATTGTGTTTCCAGAGTTGACGTTCATCGAGTGGTCGTCTTTATTGAAGGAATCATTAACGACTGTCGTGTTATTTGTAGTAGTCGTCGTTGTTGTGTTGCCAGAATCTTTCACGATGATTTTCTTGTCGTGGGAATCCTTGTTGAACGAGTCGTTGATGACCGACGTGTTGTTTGAAGCGAAGTTGTCGACATCGGTGTGGCTGTAGTTGCTACCGTTTGTCGCCGTGTTGTTACTGACGACCGCGCCGTTTCCTGTTACCGCAACAGATGAGCTGGTCGTGTTGTTCGAAGCAATCGTGTTATTGCTGTTGATGTTCTTAGTGTTGGTTATAGTCTTGTTTGAAACATAGCTGTTGTATGAGTTTTTAATGACCTTCGTCAGCTGGGCAGGCGGCATTAGATTGTGGTGCTTTGATGAATTGTAGTTCATGTGATACGTCGTTGCGGTCGTTGCCTTTGCTGTCGGCTGAGAGCCTTCAGATGGAACGTCGCCACAGTTTACCGGCTGAGCCTGGCCGCCGGAACTGGCGAGATAGCCTTCGGTGTAGGCTTTTGCATATTGCGCGTATGCGTCGCCCTGCGGATTTTGTGTTTGCATTGCGTTAGCTGGTTGACCCGCCGAGAAAATAGCGAGCGCAACAGGAACGGCCGCCATCATTCCTACGAACGACGAGACGGCTGATAAAATCGTTGTCTTCTGTGCACTAGGTGCATGATTAATACGTGACATAAGTCTCTCCCTTGTAAAACACCATCAAAAAGATAGTACGTTAATTGTCTCTCAGGGGCGCTCCCACGATAAGTATAACTGTGTGAATTTTCATGTCTGTGATATTTCATACAGAAATCGCTTCCGCTTCAGCGTATAATGCGCTCAATTCTAAGCAGCTTCATTCGTATCTATGGGTGGAGCGACTCCAGCGTGAAATACCGCATAGGTAATAATCCGGTGCTTGTTTGCCGCAGCCGGAACTTCGCATTGCCCCCATTCACTTGTAAGAGCTCTAACGATACCAAGGCCGCGCCTGTCTTCGGCAACCCCGTCGGCAAATGGCGTCGCGTCTTCTTTTTCCGGCAAGGGAGCATCCGCATCGTTCGTCACCACGACAAATACCGTTTCTTCCGGCTGCGTAGTCCGCACTACGTCGAGATCGATAAGCCCGTTGCCGTGCCGTGCCGCGTTACCCACAAATTCCGACATGGCAACATGCACATCATCCTGCAATCTTTCCGAGGCACCCATCCTTTGCAGCGCGCGAAAGGCAAGTCGCCGCGCCAAGGAAGCGTGAAAATTCCGCGCTTCTACATCCAGCAACCTTGAATCGGGGAGAAAATCATTTGAAATAAATATGCCGGCGCTGTCGTCGTCCCAGAATTTTTCACCGCTTCGAGCCATCATTACACCTCCGTCTTATGCCACATACTATATACCTTTTTAAAAGTAACGCAAACATTGGTCAAAAGCCGATTTCCTATCTCTGTTAAAGTAACGTATACTTGATGGATATGAAACAACCTCTTTTTAAAACATTGACACTCGACAAGATCGTGGGCGGCGGACAAGCGCTCGGCCAGCTTGATTACGGCAAAAAAGTATTTGCGTGGGGTGGACTGCCGGATGAAAAAGTACAAATACAAGTAACAAAAAAGAAGTCCAGCTTTCTGGAAGGCATCGTTACCGAAGTTATTGAGCCAAGCAAGGAGCGTATCACGCCGCGCGACCCCGAAAGTTTTCTTTCCACTAGCCCCTGGCAGATCATGGACTTTGAAGCCGAGCAGCGTTACAAAGCCGCGCTGATTGAGGAAGCCTTCGAGCTGCACGATATCGTCGTTCCCGAACCTATTGATGTTTACACCGACGGCCACGAGTTCGAATACCGTAATAAGATCGAATTTAGTTTTTGGTGGGAAAAAGAGGCGGATCAGCTCGACCTGGCATTTTTTAGGCGCGGCACTCACGGTAAAATTCCCGTTAACGGTACGAGTCTGGCGCATCCGGTTATTAATACGGCAGCGCAGGCCATCCGTAATCTTCTGAGAACTCGCAGAGCGCAGGCCTACGACCTGAAAACCGTCATCATTCGCTGCGACCAAAACGGCAGCGTGGCTATTCAGCTCTACGTTAAAGACGAGATGTTCGATGCATTTACCGAAGATGAGCTAAACAGCCTGAAGGTTGCCGGCTTCGAACTGATTTTCAGCAACCCCAAGAGTCCGGCCAGCGTCATTACAAGGCGCCTTCAGGCGTGGGGGACAACCACACTGACGGATACTATTCTCGACGTGCCGTTCACCTACGCCGTTGAAGGGTTTTTCCAGATCAATCTGCCGGTGTACGAGCAGGCGCTCCTGGACATGAAAAAGTGGGTGGAGCCGGGCAAACCGGCCGTCGATCTTTATAGCGGCGTCGGTACGATCGGTCTGACTATCGGTGGCGACAACGTCACGATGGTGGAGATTAACGAACATGCCGTGCGTGAAATGGAACGGAATATCACGGCGCTTGAGCGCGAAAAAGCCGCCAAAGCCATCTTAGCACCAAGCGAAACGGCACTCGAACACATCAGCGGCGATGCAACGATCATCGTCGATCCGCCACGCGCCGGCCTCCACGAAGACGTCGTAAATAAGCTACTCGAGACAAAGCCGTCCCGTATCATTTACCTCAGCTGCAACCCAGTCACGCAGGCCCGCGACGTCGCGCGCCTTGCTGAGAGTTACGGCATCCGTGCCCACCGCGGCTACAACTTTTTCCCGCGTACACCGCATATTGAGCACCTCGTGGTTCTTGATCTGAAACCTTAGCTGAATGCGCAGGTTTGCGGCGCTACCGGGCCGCCGCTATATGAGCTAATGGTCACGGTACCATGCATGCTTTTTTTGAATATCCATATTTTTTTAGCTTCGCTGTACCAGGCAATTGCATAGCCGGGATCATCAAGCGT
>CAMLDM010000046.1 GCA_946479025.1 uncultured Candidatus Saccharibacteria bacterium
AAGAGATAGAGATGCTTGCCGAGAAGCAAAAAGCAAATCCTGGAGCCCGCGACGCGCAGCGAACGCTCGCGCGCGAGGTAACGACATTGGTTCATGGCAAAGACCGCGCAGAATCGGTGGAACGCGTAACGAACGCGCTTTTTGGTAATGCTGAAATTAGCGAGCTAACGCAGGATGATCTCGATGCACTCTCGCAGGAAATTCCGACAGTGGATGCGGGAAAATCGGTCGTTGAGACGCTGGTAGAATCAGGCGTTGCAGCGAGCAACGGCGAGGCAAAACGCCTGATTTCGGGCGGGGCTATCTCCGTGAATAACGAGAAAATTGCGTACGACATGCAAATTCATAGCCTGTCGCTCGTTAAAAAGGGCAAGAACAGCTTCGTTCTCGTCCGCTAATAAATTTGGTATAATAAGGGCTCGACTAAACACAGGAGGGCCTATGCCTTTTACCGAAACTTTGCAACAACACCTTTCTTCAGAAGCCGTAAAAAATGTCACCGCGTGGCTGACTCAACCAAAATATGAGCAGTACCGCGACGAGCTGATCGAGCTGATCGACGCTGAAAAGTGGGAGGAACTCGAAGACGCATTCTTTAAAGTAATTGAGTTCGGTACGGCGGGACGGCGCGGTATGACAGGGATCGGCTCAAACCGCATAAACAAGGTAACGATCGGCGAGTCGGCGCAGGCACTTTGTCTGTACGCTCGTTCGTTCGATGAGGATGCAGCCAAAAAAGGTGTTGTCATTGCCTGCGATACGCGCCTGAGCTCACCCGAACTCAGCCAGTTTACGGCACAAGTATGTGCGGCGAACGGCTTCAAGACGTATTTATTTGAGGATTTTCGGGCAACGCCGGAGCTCAGTTTTGCGGTGAGACATTTGGGCGCGGCTATCGGTATTGTTATCAGCGCTAGCCATAATCCTCCAGCAGACAACGGATTTAAAGCGTACTGGTCTGACGGTGGGCAGCTCGCAGCACCTCACGACAAAGGAGTTTTGGCAGTCGCGGCAGATGTTACGGAAATCCACGCGCTCGACTTCAGTGAGGCGATAGCGGAAGGTAGGATTGAAATTATTGGTGATGACCTCGATAGGGCGTATATTGACAGAGTCGTGGCCGAAGCCGAGGGCACGGAACGCAATGTGAAGATCGTCTATTCGCCACTGCATGGAGCGGGCCAGACGAATGTGCTGCCTGCGCTTCGCAAAGCTGGCTTCAAGGATATTTCTTTGGTCGAAGATCAAATGGTGCCCGACGGCAATTTCCCCAC
Organism: uncultured Candidatus Saccharibacteria bacterium; assembly: GCA_946479025.1. The sequence goes on from CAMLDM010000046.1 coordinate 1,275, forward strand.
CATCGACAGCGGTAAAGCAAACCCGGAAGAAAAGGCGGCCAACGACCGCGCCGTGGCACAACTTCTCGCCGAGAAGGCGGACATTGCCATTACCAACGATCCGGATGCTGATCGCATTGGCGTGGTGGTTCGTCAGGGTGACGAGGTCATATATCTTAGCGGTAACCAATCGGCCGTTCTCACTATGGATTACATTCTTCGCACACGGCGGCAAAAACAACAGCTTTCGTCTAATTATTACGTCGCTAAAACCATTGTTACCACGGAGATGCTCCGTGCGCTTGCCGCGCACTACGGCGTAACGTTGTACGGTAACATGCTTATCGGGTTTAAATATATCAGCAAGCTGATGACGAGCAAGCGGGGCACTGATGAAAAATTCATCATGGCGGCAGAAGAGAGCTTTGGCTTATTAAAAGGCGATTATATTCAGGATAAAGATGGCGCGACCGGCGCGTTGCCTATGGCTGAGTACGCGGCCGAGTTGAAGAAAGAAGGCAAAACGCTCTACGATCGGCTGCTTGAGCTGTACGCCCAGCACGGTTTGTACGTTGAGCGGTTGGCGAGCGCGTATTTTTTGGGCGCGAGCGGCTTCGAAAAAATGCAGTCGGTTATGAAAACCCTTCGCGTGGCGCCGCCGAAGAAAATTGGCGAGCATGACATAACGGCAATTTTGGATTATCAGTCACTTGAACGCCGGGATATAAAAACGGGTGACGTGTCGGCGATTGATTGTGAGAATTCAAATGTTATGGCATTTGAATTTGATGGTAATCCCGAGCGGCGCATCGTTATCCGCCCTAGCGGCACCGAGCCGAAGCTGAAATTTTACGTGCAGTGGCGCGGCGAGGTGAAAGCCGGAACGGACATTCGTGCTCAATATGATGAGCTGAGCGAGCATCTGGATAATCTTTCCAAGACGCTTGAAGGAATGGTGCTCGATTCGTAGCGTATGAATCTGGTTTCGCCGCTCGAGAAGGTAAAAGGCGTTGGCGCGAAAACCAGCGAGCAGTTTGCGGCGGCCGGGATTCGCACCGTTGACGACTTGATCAATTTCCTGCCGAGAGCGCACGAAGACTTTTCGGAAGTCGTGAAAATCGCTGATGTTCATCCGGGCAGAATGACGATAAAAGCGCGCTGCGAGAAAATTGCCACGCGCCCGGTCCGGCGTGGCCTTCGCATTACGACAGCGACGCTCGCCGATGACTCTGGCAAGCTTCAGGCGGTGTGGTTCAATCAGCCGTACCGCGAAACGCAGCTGAAAGGTGGCGATGAGTTTTATTTTTCGGGTGAGTTCGAATTTAATTACAATCGTTACCAGCTTACGAATCCGAGTTCCGAGAAAGTCAGCGATATGCCAGTGCAAACCGATCGATTACTGCCGGTTTATCGTGCGATCAAAGGCTTAAAAAGCCAGCTTGTGCGAAAAGTTCTCGCAGAGCTCCGGCCGCTGATTTCCATGTTGCCCGAAACTTTGCCGGAGCATATCGTGAAAGACGAAGGGTTGATTTCACATGCGGATGCACTACTCGGTATGCACTTTCCGAGAACGTCGGATGATATAAAGAAGGCAAGAGAGCGGCTAGCGTTTGAAGAGCTCTTTCAATTACTTCTGGCTAGCCAGCTTAACCGCCTTGAAAACGCCAAGCTCACCGGCTGGCACATTCCGTTTGAGCAAAAAGTTGTGGCGGACTTTGTGAAACAACTACCATTCGAGCTCACCGGTGCGCAGCGACGGGCGGCCTGGGAAATCATTCAAGATTTTGAGCGTCAGACGCCAATGAATCGGCTGCTTCAGGGTGACGTTGGTTCAGGTAAGACAGTCGTTGCGGGGCTTGCAGCTCGGCAGGCAGCGCACTCTGGCTTTCAGTCTGCGCTCATGGCACCGACGGAAATTTTGGCAAATCAACATGCGGAAACGCTTTCGAAATTATTATCGCCATTTGGCGTAAAAGTCGGATTGCTTACCGGAAGTGTGAAGGGCGCAGCCAGAAAGATGATCTATGAACAGATCGAAAATGGCGGCGTGGATGTCGTGGTCGGCACGCACGCGCTGATCCAGGAGGTGGTGAAATTCCACAGGCTCGGCTTCGTAGTGATCGACGAGCAGCACCGTTTCGGCGTTAAGCAGCGTCAGGAACTTCTGAAAAAATCCGAACACTTGCCGCATCTTCTTGCCATGACCGCGACGCCGATTCCGCGCAGTCTCGCTCTTACTGTTTATGGAGAGCTGGATGTGAGTATTCTCAATGAGCTGCCGAAAGGCCGAAAGCCGATCAAAACGAAGATCTGGTCGCCAAACAGCCGGGCGCAGCTATATGAAATGGCGGACGCTGAAATTACCGCCGGACGCCAGGCCTATGTCATCTGCAGCCTGATCGACGAAAACCCAGATAACGAAATCAAAAGCGTGCAGGCAGAATATAAAAAGCTGCAAAATTCTATCTTTAAGCACCGGCGGATCGGCCTTCTGCATGGCAAGATGAAAGCGGACGAAAAAGACGCCGTAATGACGAAATTCGCAGCCGGCGAGATGGATATCCTAGTAAGCACCACCGTGGTAGAAGTCGGCGTCGACGTGCCAAATGCGACAGTGATGCTGATCGAGGACGCGGATAGGTTCGGTCTTTCTCAGCTCCACCAGCTTCGTGGACGCGTAGGCCGCTCTTCGCATCAGAGTTATTGTTACCTCATTATGTCCGATAGCTCAAAGCCGACGCAGCGCTTGAAAGAAATTGAGAAATCGAACGACGGCTTTTACTTGGCGGAAGTCGACCTGAAGTTACGCGGTCCGGGTGAAATCTACGGTCGCTCCCAGCACGGTGCGTTGAACCTCCAGATTGCGACGTTATCAGACACAAAACTCATTGCCCGAGCACAGAGGCAGGCGAAGCGGTTCGCTCAAACTCACGCAAACCTGCTACAATATAAGCAATTGGCCGCGCAGGTGGAGCAGTACCAGCGGCTGACAACATTAAACTAGAACTATGTACTCTGGAACAACATTTCGTACAAAATCAGGCCGCGTTATGGGCGTGCATCAAAAAATTGACCGCGTCGCGTATCGCCATATTATAAAGCGTGTCCCGGACTCAATTTCTTTTCCTACTGCGCACGAAATCCTTCACTTCGAAGGGTTGAATGGCCCGGATGGCATCAAGCGCAAAAGCCCGGCCAAAGACGAGCCGTGGCATTATATTGATCCGGCGAATCCCGACGACCGCGTTATTGTTGAGATGATTCACGACCATATTCATAACATGGCAGAAGCTCTGAGAGGTGGCAACCAGGAGCGCGCGGCCTTTGAAGCAGCCTGGATGGCGCATGCTATCGTCGACGGCCTTACCCCGGCGCACCACTATCCGCTGGAGGAAAAACTTGAAGAACTTCGCGGCGAAGGCCTGGAGACGCGGCGCACTACTAAAGATAAGCTGCTGCTTCCCGGCAAAACCCGTCGCATGCAGGTACGCAACAACTGGGAATTCTGGGGGGCTAAAGGAGTTATGACCACGCACCTCGGGTTTGAGCTTGGTGTTGCGACAACCATTGCGGCGCTGCGGTTCGAGACGACCTCTCCAACTGATGCCGACTACGTACGCGCGCGACATGAGGGGTTTGAGGTTATGTTTTTTGAAGCGCTGCATGAGATTTCTGAACTCGATATGTATAAGGAGTTTAGTCGTCTTGGCTGGACGCGCAGGCTTGCCCAGGAAACCCGCAACGTCTTAGCGCCAAGCATTATTAGGACGGTAACGCTTGCGTGGTATGAGGCGATCGTAAAAGCCGAGAAAATGAAATGAACGTACGGATAATTAGCGGCGAATTCGGTGGTCGTAAGATTGAGGCACCGGATAACGCCCGTACTCACCCCATGGGCGAACGGATCCGAAACGCGCTTTTTAACAGTGTCGGTAAAGAAGTTGAGTCGGCGGACGTTCTTGACGTGTTTGCCGGTACCGGCGCGGTCGGCCTTGAGGCACTCAGCCGGGGAGCGCGTCATGTTACATTCATTGAAAAAGATAGGATCGCCCAAAAGGTGCTGGCAAAAAATATCACGTCGCTTCATGCTGAAAGCCGCACGACGGTCATTCGCACGACAGCAAACAATTGGATTGAAAATAATGAGAATAAGCGTTTTGATCTGATATTCGCGGATCCGCCATATTACGATCCGCAGTTATCCACAGCCTTAGCGTTTTTAGGGCTTTTAAAGCCTGGCGGACTTATGATATTATCACACCCAGGTAGGGGTGAGGAACTTACCAAAGCCGGAGTTGTTGTGGTGGACAATCGTAGTTATGGAAATGCTTTCCTCACCTTCTACCGCCGAGAAGATGACGCAACCCTTTGAGATGGGTCTTTTTTTATTTGAGAAAGCTTTAAATAAAAAGCAGCCCCGAAATTCTTTCGGGGTGCAGCCATAACGTAGGACTTGTTATAAGGTTTAATATAACAGGTTATTCAGTGCTTTGCAATCAAATAGAAGGACTAAAAATAAAATACTCCTCGAAGTGCTAAAGCACTCTCGTCGGTCATGCGTTTAAAACTCAAACTGCCACCGGCAGTTTTCGACCAAGATTCAAATCAATCCTTCGCAAAACCAAAGAAAATACCCGGGATAA
>CAMLDM010000047.1 GCA_946479025.1 uncultured Candidatus Saccharibacteria bacterium
GACCGCGTCGTGCGCGTACTCGGCCAAAGCGGTATAAATGGCACATTCTACTATTTATCAGAGTCAGCGATCGATGATAATCCAGCGTTCAGAGGCCGCGGCCTCAGTTTACAGCTGCACCAGGCGCGGCTGGCCGTGGCAAAAGAAAAATCTCTTCCAGCAGTACAGCGCACCAACTCGGAAGGACCGATGTACAGAACGTCGCTGAAGGCCGGCATGGCACAGGTGATGGGACCTAAGGTTGTCGTTGACACGGCCGCACGAACATTCACGCGCACTGGCCTCATCGTGAATGGGGAACTCGATACCGAAATGGAATCCCGGGTTTTATTCGTCAAATAAGAGCACGGCGCTGCAATCTATTATATAATTTCATGACAGACAAGGAGAAAACATGACAAAAGTTCAGCCCCGAACCCCGAGCGGATTCGCAGAGTACCTGCCCGAGGAGCAGATCGAGTTCAATCGCCTCATGGGGATCATCCGTGAAACCTACGAACGGTACGGCTTCGCGCCGCTCGACACGCCAGTACTGGAGCTCTCGGAAGTGCTGCTGGCCAAGGGCGGCGGCGAAACCGAGCAGCAGGTCTACCGCTTCACGCGGGGCCGAAACGACCTCACGATGCGCTACGACCTCACAGTACCGCTTGCGCGGTACGTGGCAGAGCACCAGGGCCAGCTGGCCTTTCCGTTCCGCCGCTACCAGATCGGCAAGGTGTACCGGGCCGAGCGTGCGCAGGCAGGTCGGTTCCGCGAGTTTTACCAGTGCGATATCGACGTGATCGGGAGTGACAGCCCGATTATCGATGCGGAGTTCCCGGCGATCATCAACGAGATCTTCGAACAGTTCGCCTTCGGTGAGTTCACGATCCGCCTCAACGACCGGCGTATCCTGAACGGCTTCTTCGAGAGCATCGGCCTTGCATCGGTATCGCGCGACGTGCTCCGCATCATCGACAAGATGGAGAAGATCAGCCGAAGCGAACTCGTAACGGAGCTCGAGGTCGCCGGCCTGACCGACGATCAGGTCAAGAGCGTCCTCGGCTTCACGGAAATCGCCGGCAGCAACGACGAGGTACTCGCCCGTCTCCGGCAGCTCACGCCCGTGTCACCGCTACTGAGCGAAGGAATCGACAAGCTCACCGAGCTGATTTCGGCGCTTCGTGCCATGAACGTGCCGGAGTCCCGGTTTAAGATTGATCTCAAGATCGCCCGCGGCCTGGATTACTACACCGGTACAGTGTACGAAACGGTACTCAATGACTACCCGGAAGTCGGCAGCGTGTGCTCGGGCGGCCGTTACGACGACCTCGCCAGCCACTACACCGACACGTTGCTACCCGGCGTCGGCATCTCCATCGGCCTTTCGCGGTTGTTCTACAAGTTGCGCGAGGCGGGGATCATCCAGCCGATTGCACAGAGCCCCGCAAAAACGGTGGTAATGCCGATCGAGGAAGCGCAAATTCCGGCCAGTATCGCCGTGGCTACCGCTCTCCGCAAGGCCGGCGTGGCGACAATGCTCTACACCGAGCAAAACAACATTAAGAAAAAGATGCGCTACGCCGACCGGATGGGCTTCAGATACGTCATACTGATTGGCGGCCGGGAAGTGGAAGCTAACACCGCATCCGTAAAAGATATGGCAACAGGTTCGTCTGAAAGTGTTGCCACCAGCGACCTTGCCGAGTTCATCGCAAGCTAATGCTCATCAGAGATTTTGTTCGCTTTCTGCGGCTGCCTCGGCGGCGCCCTAGCGTGAGTAATATTGGTGGGCGAGGGGGGAATCGAACCCCCACTCCCTTGCGAGAACCAGATTTTGAGTCTAGCGCGTCTACCAATTCCGCCACTCGCCCAACTATATTACCCAGCAAGCTCCTGCTTGCTATCTACCAATTCCACCACCTAAGGCACATCAATAGTAGATACTACTGAAGTATTGTACAATAGAAGCAAATAGGAATCCATAGATGAACCCAGATAACCCAAACGACAAGCGAGTGGGCGCGCCGTTGGTACCACAGCGGTCAGCTCTTACTAAACCCCACGTTCCTGCGCGGGACTCTTCCGCGCAGGTAGCCGCCGTCAGAGTTGCCCGGAGCCAGCTGAACCACATCTATGATGGTCACACCACCACGCCAACCCCGCAAACCACTCCCGTCGCTCAGGTACAAGAAGCGTCGGCCGCCGCGCCACAACAATCCCTCGAGGCTGAGAATCCCTACGAGCGCACGCAGGCCAATCTCGCCCAGGTTCAGGCCGAGCAGTGGAAGCAGTATCATAGCGCGTGGCAGGATTACTACCAGAAATATTACGAACGCTACTACTTAGGCCACGTGTATCGTGCCCGCCAGGCTCTTGAAGCCCGCGCGGAGGAGGCGATCGGCCGCGCTACGACGCAGCAGCCCGCCCAAGCATCCGCTCCTCAAAAACCAGAGGAGCTCACTCACGACGAAGCCATGTACGACCTGCGCAGCAAACTGCTTGGCAAAATGCAGGATTCTGCCAAAAAGGTGCGAAAAAGCCGCCACTTCGTCCCGATTACCGCGGCAATCTGCGTCATGGCCGTTTTTCTGTTCCTGCAGTACAACCGCGTGATTTTCTCAAACGTCGAGGCCTACATCAGCCCCGGCGACATAGACCCGGCTAACATCATCGTTGACCCGTCCACCAACATCGCCGTCGGTCCGGAGCCAAAGCTCATCATCCCAAAAATCAACGTCGATGTGCCAGTAAACTACGACACCACGCCAGACTACAACTCGCAGATGAAGGCCATGGAAAACGGCGTGGCATACTTCGGCATCCCAGGCGCCGACAGCAAACCGGGGCAGGTGGGCAACACCGTGCTTTCCGGCCACTCAAGTAACGACATTATCGACAGGGGCAGCTACAAATTCATCTTCGCGCGCCTCGACCACCTAGTAAAAGGCGACACCATCTACGTCAACTACAAAAGCAAGCGCTACACATATACCGTTACCGGCAAGCAGGTCGTTAAGCCAACAGATGTAAGTAAGCTCGTATACAAAACCGACAAGCCAATTTTGACTCTCATCACCTGTACGCCGCTTGGCACCTCGCTCAACCGTCTTTTGGTGACCGCCGAGCAAGTCAGCCCAAGCCCGAAGGACGCCAAAGCCGCACCAGATTCCGGTGCAAGTAGCGAACCAGTATCAATCCCGGGCAACTCACCAACTTTTGTGCAACGGCTTTTCGGGGATAAAGAGTAGATCACATTCCCACAAAATTATTCATGAAGCAGAAATAGACAAAAACAAAAAATATAGCAGATCCAACCCCCACGATATTGTAAAGAATTGCAACTCGCTTACTCGTTTCAGATTTAATCTTCCCCTGAAACATCCGCCACGAGAGATAAAGCGCAAACAGGTACGGTAAAGTATATATGAGGAGCAGAGGCTCTGGCACTGCAATGGCCGCAAAACAGATCACGCCGACCCACGCAGCCATGATACTGCTTGCAATTAGTGCATTACGCCCAAGCTTGGTCTTAGGATCGAGATTTTGTCTTTTAGTAGTCATTGAATAAAGTCCCCATAGTTGGTTGCGCAAGATAGTTACTTTCGCGCAGGCATCAAGCTTGCGACAATGCCGCCAATACTAGCAACTACGACAATCGGCGTGACATATGGATTGAAGAAGAAAACCCAAAAGACAAAGTATTGATCAGAGCGGAAGCTGGCGAACAGGCCGACTGCAATCGTAATGAACGAAAGTACATAGGCAACAACCTTAGCGACTATATGCCTCGGAGCTCTACGTACCGTCTTGTAGATGTAGATCACACTGAAAGTAGTAGCCAATAGCGAAGTCCATAGGGGCGCCATGAAGAATCCGATTAACGACCCCGGTAACAAGCTGATCGGGCTACGCCAGGTGGATACTATGTGATATCCACATAAAAGGGTTAGCATAGCCAGCGGCACCATTAGCCAGTCGCCTTTTTTTATGCGAGTGTTGGCTACGGTCGTTTGGGCATCTGAGACTTTGCTTTTCATAGTTTGCGTTTAATGCATTGGATGTTTCGCTTTTATCGTCAAAATAACCATGGCCAGTACGCGCTAGTCACAAAATAAACTGCAAACAATGCTCCGCCAATACTGAAAAGCAGTATAATGCGCTTAACGAACTCCGATTGCCCGTTACCCATTAGGAGAATCAGATCAACCACGACAAGCAGAAAGAATATCCATGACAAGGGATAGTAGAAATTCCTCAAAAGTATGAACGATAATACGATAGTTACTGCGCACGCGACAAGTGTTATGCGTTCGGACTTCTTAAGGTTAGATGTAGCTTTTCGTGAAGGTTTAGCCGTCATTCCTTTAGTTTAACATTGTCTCTGCGAGTAGCCTAGACGTTGCTTTCTACTCTGCCATACACTTCAAGATCTATATATGAAATGTGAACACTGTCCAAAGTAGAAGAATAGATGCTACGGCACCTACGATACTAACCAGAGTCATCACTCGCTTCAGAGTCTCAGACCTGCTTCTGTTGGAAAAAAGGAGGAAGTACCCCCTAAGAGAGAAGGCGTATATCCCATCGACCACGCACAGAACAAGATAGCTTTTCGAGCTGATGCCTGCAATGTTGAAGAATATTACAAAAGCAGAGATTATCACTAAACAGGAAGCCAGAGCACCGCGGAGCGATTCCGTTAAGATGGGTCGATTTTCTCCAGCTTTTCGATTCATGCCAATTATGATTATAGCCCAATTCGAGCGATATTCTAATAAATGAAGAAGCCCCTAGCCTCGAATCGCGAAATGCAACTCGAAAACTAAGGGCGTGGCTCTTCAGTCAGTCGTACACTCTTCTCTTAGTTCAGGTAGTCCTCCAGCAGTTCGGCGTCCGCCGCCTGCCCCTTTGCATTGGGGTGGAAGCTGCCATTCTGCTCCGCAGGGAGAGCGAGGAGGCCGTTGAAGTACGGGTCACTGGAACATACGTCGTGACCAGCGAATGGGGAGGTCGAAGCCGTTGCATCCACATAGTGGAGGCGCTGGTAGTTCGTCCCGAGTGCACGGATTGTATTGACATTGGTCTGGATGCTCGTGTTGAGGCTATCGAGGAGTGTTGCGCCCTGCTGCATGCGCTCTGCGCTGAAGAACGGGTAAGACCCTCCGTTACTTCCCACGAGACAGCCAGAGGAGCCTGAGACGACGAGTGGCGGGTAACCGATGACATACACCTGGGCCTGGGAGGCCTTCTGGAGAATGTCGAGATATACGGTCTGCAGCTTGGCGTCGAAGATAGCACCCAGTGAGCTATTTGCTATACTGAATGCCGCGTCACAGTCCTTGGTTGGGTCTGCACATGTCTTGATGACGTCCGCGAACCCGATATCGTTTCCACCGATCGTGATAGTCACGACCTTCGTAGTGGAACTGAGGTACGAGTCCTGAGCCTCCTCGTGATTTGTACTGTTGTAGCTGCCGATCTC
>CAMLDM010000048.1 GCA_946479025.1 uncultured Candidatus Saccharibacteria bacterium
TCGATCTGGTAGTGGCCGGTATTGAAAGCGGCATTACTATGGTAGAGGCCGGCGCGAACGAAGTCAGCGAAGACATGGTTGCCGACGCGCTCGCCTGGGCATTTGACGCGTTCCAGCCAGCGATCAAACTGCAAAAAGAGCTGGCCGAGAAAGTCGGCGTCCAGCCGCTTGAGTACGAGCTGGTACTGCCGACAGAGGGTATCCAGGAAATCGTAGATGAATGGATGGAAGGAAAAATCGGTGAGGATCTGCGCAAGCCGTACCCAGAGCGCAACGAAATGGTTTCGGTGCTTCGCGACGAGTTCCATGCGGTAATGGCCGAAAAATTCGGTGAAGAAGAATACCAGATTCTGCACGGCGAATACGACGAGGCCTTTACAATGGCGCTGCACAAAGATGTACGCAAGGGAATCGTGGAAAGCGGCACGCGACCAGATGGCCGTAAGCTCGACGAAATCCGTCCGCTTAGCTCGGAAGTCGGCATTTTGCCGCGCGCTCACGGCTCAAGCCTCTTTACCCGCGGTGTTACCCAAGGCATGAACATCGTCACGCTGGCGCCGCTGAGCTACGCGCAGATTGTTGACACGATGGAGGTGAGCGACGGCGAACGCCGCTACATGCATCATTACAACGCACCAGGTTACACGGTCGGTGAAGTCCGTCGCCTTGGTTCGCCGGGCCGCCGTGAAATCGGCCATGGCTACCTTGCCGAACGCGCGCTGATTCCAGTACTTCCGACAGAAGAAGAATTCCCATACGCTATCCGTTCAGTCACCGAAATCATGAGCCAGAACGGCTCGACTTCTATGGCTGCGACCTGCTCGAGCTGTCTTGCGCTGATGGATGCCGGCGTACCGCTGAAGCGTCCGGTTTCCGGTATCGCCATGGGCCTCATGATGGACGGCGACACCCCGTATGTTCTGAGTGACATAGCTGATGCTGAAGATTTTGCCGGTGACATGGACTTCAAGGTGACTGGTACCGAAAAGGGAATCACGGCGATCCAGATGGACATGAAAGTCCACGGCTTGCCGGTCGAAGTTTTGCGCCAGGCGCTCACGAAAGCGAAGCCGGGCCGCCAGTTTATTCTCGAGCACATGCTTACGACGCTGGCTGCGCCAAAGCTGACTCTTAGTCCGTATGCGCCGCGCATCGAAAAAATTAAGATTAACCCAGACAAGATCGGTGCGGTCATCGGCAAGGGCGGGGAAGTCATCAATAAGATTACCGCTGAAACCGGTGCCGAGATCGATATTAAAGAAGACGGTCTCATTACCGTTGCCGCGAGTGATACGAAGAACATCGAAAAGGCGATCAACTGGATCAAGAGCCTGACCGAAGAACCGGAAGTGGGCAAAATCTACGAAGGTAAGGTGGTCAGCATCAAAGACTTCGGCGCGTTCGTGAACATCATGCCGGGCATTGACGGCATGGTACACATTTCGCAGCTTTCAAACGAGCGCGTTGAAAAAGTCACCGACGTTCTGAAGGAGGGCCAGATAGTGAAGGTGAAACTCACCGGGATCGATGAGCGCGGGCGGCTGAGCCTGAGCCTTAAAGACGCGCAGCAATAGGATGACCGAGAAGCTGCTTATCGTGTTTCTCGGTTTTCCTGGTTCGGGCAAAACGTACTTTGCCACGCGCCTTGCCGAGAAACTTCATGCGGTAACGCTGAATAGTGACGCGATGCGCATGGCGATGTTCGGCTCGCTTGAGAAGATCGAAGAGATTCGCCGGACCGACCAGTCGCGCCTGTATAGCGACGTGTTCGGCGCTATGGATTACGCTGCCATGCAAGTGTTACGTGCCGGGCATTCGGTGATTTTTGATGCACAGCAAACCAAGCGGCGCGACCGCAAGCATATCGAAGAACTTGCCGGAAGTGTCGGTGCGACTCCCGTGCTCGTATGGATAAAAACCAATCCTGAAGTGGCGCTAAAACGCGGCCCGCAGCGCGAGGCCCGCGATGACAGTCATCAGTATTCCGAGGAGCTTATGAAAAGGCTGATCGAACGTTTTTCAAAAGTGACGGATATGCCGGAGCCGGAGGAAAACCTTGTTGAAATAAACGGTGAGTTGCCATTTGAAGAGCAGTATGAGCTTTTTGAAAAAGGGGTGGAGAAAATCCGATAATGAATCGGCCGCCGCTACTTCTCATGCTTTTAGGCGTCACAGGTTCGGGCAAAAGCTACTTTGCGCGGCAGCTGGCCGAAAAAACGGGAGCGGTGCGGTTTAACGGCGATGCCATGCGCCACGCGATTTTTAAAACCTCCGAGAATGTGAAAGCGCACTATGGCGACCCGCTAACCCGGCCGATGACGTTTGGCGCAATCGATTATGCGGCCGCGCAAACGCTTCGCGCCGGTTACGACGTCATTTACGACGCCAATAACAACAGTCGGAACGTCCGCAAAAACCAGCAGAGGATTGCGGCAGATGCCGGCGCGTTTCCGGTAATCATAGAACTGAAAGTGTCGCTCGAACTTGCCAAAAAACGGGCGCTCGAACGCGAGGAAACGGCCGATCAACCGCTCAATAGCGAGCTTATCGACGAAATTATTACGCGCAACCTGGCGAATTTTGACGAGCTCGAGCCGGATGAAAACGTGATTATGATCGACGGTATGGCCTCGTTTGAAGCGCAGCTTAAGTTGTACAACGAGCAGCTGGAAAACATTCTGAGGCGATGAAAAAGAAACTGATTTTCTTTGACGGCGACGGCACGCTGTGGTATCCGAAGGCGACGAAGCGCACTAAAAAGCCGCACTGGGTGTATCATGATCCGGCTACGAAAGACGATTTTTTGTCGCATCTGGAGCTGACGCCCGGTACGAAGGAAACGCTCGAATGGCTGAAACAAAAAGATTTGCGTCTCGTTGTGATTTCGGCAAATCCTTCGGAGGAAAAAACTGCGATGCAGGAGATGAAAGAGCGGTTAGAATATTTCGAACTGATCGATCTGATTGATTCGTACCGCGTTTCGCGAGGGGATGACCCGACGGGAAAGTCGGCGATCATGCTGGAAATTATCGGGGAGCTGGATGTTGAAAGAGTCGATGCGCTCATGGTTGGCGACAGTTACGTGTACGATTATCTCGCGGCGCAAAACGTCGGTATTGACGCGCTGTTTATCAAGAGTGAGGTGGCTAATTTGCCGCGAGATCTACCAGATGACTTTCGAAGTATCGACGAAATTGACGATTTGCGGGGGTTATTGCGGTAGGGTGCATTCGCGCATCGGCAGGAGAGCAGTGCGTCTAATATTGACATCACGTCTGCTTATATCTGACCAAGAGACAGGAATGGTATACTGTTTGTATATGGCGGATGACAAACAGGCTCAACTGGACAAAGTACGTGAGGCGATTTTAAAGAACAATATTTGTCCGAAGCTTGCTGAAACTGCGACGAATCTCGTGATGGGCGATGGCAACCTGAATGCCGAGATTGTCTTTATCGGCGAGGCGCCGGGAAAAAACGAGGATGAGCAAGGCTTGCCATTTGTAGGTGCTGCCGGGAAATTCCTCAATGAAATGCTGGCCGCTGCGGGGCTCGAGCGAAGCGACGTCTACATCACAAACATCGTCAAATACCGTCCTCCGAACAACCGTGATCCGCTACCAGAAGAGAAGAAAGCGTTTTGGCCGTATCTTTTAAAGCAATTGCAGATTATCAAGCCGAAAGTGGTCGTGACACTGGGGCGCCACAGTATGGAGTACTTTTTGCCGGACGCGAAGATCAGCGCGATCCACGGCCAGGCAAAGCGTATTCAGTTCGGCGACGAAAAGCTAGTGATCGTGCCGCTTTACCACCCGGCCGCAGCGCTTTATAACGGGGGTATGCGCCAGACACTGATCGATGATTTTTTGCTCGTGCCAAAGTTCATCGAGAAGCTCTGATTTGCCAGAACCTCTTTTGTTTGCTATAATGAGAGCACTTGCAACGAGGGAAATACTTTAATTAACAGATTGAATCCCTCAACTCGTATTTTGTAACTAACTAATTTATTCCAA
>CAMLDM010000049.1 GCA_946479025.1 uncultured Candidatus Saccharibacteria bacterium
ATATTTTTTTAGCTTCGCTGTACCAGGCAATTGCATAGCCGGGATCATCAAGCGTCGTGGTGATCGTGCATCCCCAGCCAGTGTTGTTGCCGTAGCTTGCTGCCACGCTTTTTGAAAATGTCGAGCCGGCGGTCGTAACGCGCGAATCGCGTGATTGGTAGCGATATGATTTTGTCATGTAGGTCTGCCAGTTGGTGGAGTTGTTCGTGCAGTCGGTGTCCAGGCAGCCGGCATAAAACTGATAGTCACCCGGGCCGGTCAAAGCATCGTCATTTAAAATAGGCATGGCCGTCTTGACGGCAGTAAAATTCGGCAGGCGGGTAGGACTATACGTCGGGTTAAGCGTATCATCGGCCGGATACTCGCCGTTTTGCTGGTAGTATTTTTCTAGCGCGTTCATGATTGCCGAGACGTCGGCTTCGCGCGCTTTGTCGTTTGCACTGGCTTGAACGCCGTGATAGGTAACCACCGAAATCGCCGTCAAAATAACGATGATCGCAACGACAATCATCAGCTCGACGATCGTAAATCCACGCTTGAAAGACTTTACCATAAACAGTTTCATCTTCCGTTATTGTAGCGTAAGAAAAATGATAATACTAGCTGGTCTTGATGCGGCGGTACGCAAATTTTGCCGCCACGCGCCAGCCGCTACGTGAGTCGCTGTCGTATTTGTAAATCTCGCCATTTTTGACTTCGTTTATCAGCACGAGGGCTGGATTATACGGCGCAAGTGTCCGGTAAAAAATAATGTCATCATCTTTGATATGTCCGCGGCCGGGAAAAACTTCACGGAATTTCTCGCGGCCGATCGCATCGAAATAATCCGGCTGACCCTTGGGAGGGAAAAATAGCTCCGGCTTCAAACCCATGCGCGTGATGATTTTCTTGACATCACCCAGCAGCAGCTTGGAGTGGCCGTGCACATACACGAGCAACTGCTTTTTCTTCGTAAGAAATACCGTGGCCGTAGCAGTGCGGCTAACCTCAGCATTACGAACAACCACTTGGGTAATGTCGATCTCCAGACCAAAACGCTCTTTTGCCATCCGCTCAAGCGCCATGTCGTCGTAGATTTCATCTCGCATAGTACGTCTATTGTATCACCGGATTGCCGGACAGTCGAAATAGTTATGGTGATTTCGCAGGCCCTCACGCTCGTTTTACGCTACAATGGTAATAATGGATTTTACTGCTAGGTACGATAAACTTAACGCAGCCCAAAAAGATGCGGTCGATACCGTCGATGGACCCGTAATGGTGATCGCCGGGCCAGGCACCGGCAAAACCGAGCTGCTCAGCATGCGCGTGGCGAATATTCTGCGCAAAACCGACACGCTGCCCGATAACATCCTTTGTCTTACATTTACCGACAGTGGTGCCAACGCCATGCGCGAACGTCTCTCACAGATTATCGGCCCTGAGGCGTATCGCGTTGCCATTCACACGTTTCACAGCTTTGGTACGGAGGTTATCAATCACAACGCGCATTTTTTCTACCACGGTGCGCACTTCCGCGCTGCCGATGAACTGAGCTGCTACGAACTGCTCCGCGGCATTTTCGACGAGCTCGACTATAACAACCCGCTCGCCAGTAAAATGAACGGCGAATACACACACCTCGGCGACACGCTAACGGCCATTTCCGAACTGAAAAAGAGCGGTCTGACGAGTGACGAGCTTCTCGGCATACTTGATGCCAACGAAAAAGTTATCGACGAAATTGAGCCGCAACTGGCCGACATTTTCGCCACCCGGCTTTCAAAAACGGCCGCCGAGCAACTGGCAGCGCTGTTACCGCGTATCAAAAAAACCGACGAAACAATTCATCTTCCCTCCATCGCGCCACTATCACGCGTACTGGCCGATAGTCTTGAAAGTACGGTCAACGAGGCCCAAGAATCCGGCTCAACCAAGCCGGTTACCGCATGGCGAAATGCCTGGATGAAAAAAGACGCCGCCGGCAAGTTCGTTTTTACAACACGGGACCGTATTGCAAAGTTGCGCGCCGTCAGCTACGTGTACTACCAGTATCTCGCTCGTATGCAGGAGGCCGAGCTCTACGATTTTGACGATATGATCCTGCGCGTTGTGCATGCTATGGAAGTGTTTCCGGAGCTCCGCTTTAACCTGCAGGAAAAATATCAGTACATCATGGTCGATGAGTTTCAGGACACGAACATGGCGCAGATGCGTATTCTTTACGATCTTACAAATAGCGAGATCAACGAGGGTCGGCCGAACATACTAGTAGTTGGTGACGACGACCAAGCAATCTACAGTTTTCAGGGCGCCGACGTGGGTAATATCAACGGCTTCCGTGAGCTGTACACAGAGACGAAGATCATTGCGCTGCGCGATAACTACCGCTCAACTGAAACTATTTTGTCGCATGCCCGAAGCGTCATTACGATCGGCCAAAACCGGCTTGAAAACCTTATCCCAGGTCTTAGCAAAACACTCACGCCGCATCGCAGTAGCGGTGAGAGCAGCGTTCGGCTCGTAGAATTGCCGACGATCAGCGATGAGCGCCAATGGCTGGTCGATACGATCGCGGAGTCTATAAAATCCGGTATTCCCGCCACTGAGATTGCCGTCCTGGCGCGTCGACATCACGAGATTATCGCGCTGCTGCCGTATTTTGCCAAGGCGAATATAAAAGTAAACTACGAGCGCCGCGACAACGTGCTTGATCTTGAGGTCATCAAGATCGTCGAACATATCGCCCGAATTTTAGTGGCGCTATTTGAAAAACGGCACGATGACGCCGACAGCCTGCTGCCGGAACTGCTGGCTCATCCCGCGTTTAGTATTGTACCGATCGACGTTTGGCGACTCAGCCTGACCGCTCAGCAAAATCACCAGAAATGGATGGAGATCATGGCCGTGACGCCGGCGCTGAAATCACTTCATACCTGGCTCGTCACGCAGTCGCAGGCGCTGGCACACACCGCGCTCGAGCCAATGCTCGATGAGATTCTCGGCGTGACACGATTAGAACAGGGGAGTGATGATGAGACGGAAGAGGAGGCCCTTTCTGGAGATTTCAGCGGCGAGGAAGCGAGCAAGAGAAAAGAAATCGCCTTCACCTCGCCAATCTTCAACTACTACTTCTCCCGCGAAAAACTCGCGAGCGAACCCGACCTCTACCTTACATACTTCGAAGCCCTGCGCACCATCCGTACAAAACTACGCGACTACCAGCCAAACGACACGCCAACCCTGCAATCATTCCTTGAATTCATCCGTCTCCACCGCAGCCTCGGCAGCGCCATAACCAGTATCCGTCCTCGCAGTGAGCGCATCGATGACGCCGTTAATCTTATGACCGCCCATAAATCAAAGGGGCTTGAGTTCGACAACGTCTACGTTATTGGAGCTATAGATACATCGTGGGGCGATCACGTCCGCTCGCGGAGTCGCCTCATCAGTTACCCCGAAAATCTCCCGCTTAGCCCGGCCGGAGATACGCTTGACGAACGTCTACGGCTGTTTTTCGTCGCCATGACCCGCGCCCGGAATAACCTCACCATTACCTACAGCAAAAGCAACGACAGCGGCAAAAGCACGCTCCGCGCCAGCTT
>CAMLDM010000050.1 GCA_946479025.1 uncultured Candidatus Saccharibacteria bacterium
TCGCTATCGAGCGTCGATAGGAATTGCTGAAAGTAAGCGTGAGATAGCGTGATCGCATCGTGATTATCCGCCGAATCAGGATTCGTGCTCCACCAAATAATACTCCGGTTGGCTTCCGTGTCCGGATAGCTTATCGACTTTCCGTTCGGTAACCCCTCGGTAATAGTTCCGGTTTTTACATCGGCGTTTTTCAGCTTGCCGTTTTCAACAAGCAGCGCTTCGCTTTTATTTTTCTCGCTGGCCAAATCATCTTTCAGTGAAGTGATCCGCGTCATCGCGTACGCGCTCACTCCCACGCCGCTAAGCGCGATGAAAATAAGCAGAATAATTCCCGCCCGCTTCAAACCCTTGCGCTCATTCTTAGGCGGCGTTGGCGGCACGTAGGGAATATACGGCGTCTCAAAAGATTGTTGCGGTTGCTGCTGCGGCTGTTCGTACATTACTTTTTATAATACAGCAAAAAAGCGTAAGCGTCACGAGTAAACGGGTTTGCTAATTTCCGCCGTATCCATAACCATACCCCGGATAACGAATGGCCGGTTTGTGGTAATTGGTGATTTTAAGTGCGTGGTCTGCGCTGTTAACAGGCGCCACGTAGAGTTCGCTATCGTTTTTCGAAAGCAACACATAGTCGTCGCTATACCATCCATACGCCGTATAATCAGACTGTTTTGCAAGTTCCTTGCCGTTCAATCCGTTGCTGTCCCCCACAAATAGAATATTTTTACCATCCCGCGGTTCATACCAAAATGTCTTTTTGCCGGTTGGAGAAATAAGATAGGTTGGATAGAATGCATTATAGAATTTGTCGTCGGAATTTGAAATTTCCCTGACTGATCCATCTTCGAATTCGTAGTACTTAGCAGCCCCGTCGTCAGCCGACACCCTAAAGTAAATACCCTGAGGTTCATAAAGCCTGCCGATGATATCGATGTAATGCTGCATGGCGAATTCTTTGTTTCGCACTTTATGCGTACCATCAGGGTTAACGCTCATGATTACCGATTGTTTTTTAGTGGTCCGGTACGTGTAGTCGTCTCCAAGTTGCCAAACCTTTGCATACACCACCTTACCTTCGAGAATATACGGCTTAGTTATCGCCTCCCGTTGCATATCATAATAATTCGTACCACTGCCCACCGTTTCATCAAGAACTGTTATCTTCCCAGTCTCGGCGTCGTAACTCTTCAACGTCTGTTTCTTGTTGCTCCATTCAGGTTTATGGCGGTCAACCAGATAAATAAAACGATGATTCGACCAACCAACAAGCTGAATATCCGCGTCTCCCTTATCGACGGTATTGAGCTTTCCGGTCGCCGCATTCACGAGATATAGCTCACTTCCTTTTTCGCCCGTCCTGCTGGCTGACAGCGCCATATACTTCCAGTCACGAGCTGCAAGAAGTACGGTAGTGTTGTCGTTTTCGTTACCGGTTCCCTCGACAACAACTCGCGGGTCGGTTCCATCAAGATTTGACTTCATTACATTAATTTTACCGGTCTGCTTGCTTAGATAGAAAATGGTTCCGGAAGGTGTTAGCGAAACCTTGTTCACTCCAGCCTGATCGGTCACTTTTATTTTTGTGGTCGCATCGTTATATCCATCAAGTTTTACTGTTGCATCAAGTGTTTTCTGATCTGCCGGCAAAACAAGCGACGCTTCACCCGCGCTATCCGTTATGGCTGACGTACCGCTCACGGTTACAGTCGCCTTTGCAAGTGTAACCTGGCTTATCTTATTCGTCACGTTAACCGTCACCTGACGACCGGTCGCCTCCAGATTAACATTTACGCCGCCCGGTTTTGAGAGTATGGGTACAACATATGCCATCTCCGCATCCTTGTAGTACTTCTTCGTCACCCTTACCGTATACTTACCAACCGGCAACGTATCAACAGTTGCCTCACCTTTACTATTCGTCGTAGCGTCTTTGTCGCCGATACGAACAGTCGCCTGACTGACAGGCTTTTTTGTGGAGCTATCCATAACGATGACATCAACGTTCTTTTTCATGAAAGCTCCAAACATCCCGTAGCGAGTCGCGGGCACTGCACACAAAACCCCTATAGCCGCAGCGAGCACTACGATCACCCCGACCGCCTTACCCTTTTTGGTCCGAAAAAAACGCGCTGACTTTTGTTTGAACGTGCCGTTTACAGGAGTGGATGCGATATTTGTTTCTACAGTATCGTTATCGCTCTTCAATTCCATGTCAGGCATTTCCATTTCTTCATCAGCCGCTTCTTTGTTTTTGACCATACATCTCCCCTTTTATATTTGAATCATAGGTGGTTTAAAGCGAAGTTGCAATATAAAAATGTAAGTTTACTCAACCGTCACGCTCTTCGCGAGGTTTCGCGGCTGGTCCACGTCGTTGCCGCGCGCGACAGCAACGTAGTACGCAAACAGTTGTTGCACGACATTGAGAAGCATCGGCGCAAGAATATCCAGCTCCGTATCCACGCGTATGATCGTTTCGGCATCGATCTCATTCTTGCTGTTGGTAATAGCTAACACGTGGCCGCCGCGGGCGTTGATTTCAGAAAGCCCGCTGATAGATTTATCGAACAGCCAGCCTTCAACAAGCAGCATTACTTCAAAGAATCTGTCGTCGATCAGCGCGATTGGCCCGTGCTTCAGTTCGCCGGCCGCATAACCCTCCGCCTGGATGTATGATATCTCTTTCAGCTTCAGCGCACCCTCAAGAGCAACCGGGAAGAGTGTGTCACGCCCCAGGAACAAGGCGTGTTCGTGCTTGGCATATTTCTTCGCCACCTTGGCGATTTCTTTCTGGTGCGTTTTGATCATCTTTTCGATCTCGTCCGGCAAAATCGCAAGCTCCTCAACGTACTGCGCGGTCTTCTTCATCCCCACACCCTTGGCCTGCGCCACCTGCACGCCGAACATCGTCATGGCGGCCACCTGCGAAGTGAAGGCCTTGGTGCTCGCCACGGAAATTTCCGGCCCCGCGTGAACATACACGCCGCCGTCAACTTCGCGCGCGATCGTTGAGCCGACCGCGTTTATGATGCCGAGCGTTTTCACGCCGCGGCGCTTAATTTCGCGCAGGCAGGCAAGCGTATCGGCTGTCTCGCCGGACTGTGATACTACAAGCGCCACGCTATTCTCCGGCATGTGGAACGAGCGGTAACGGAATTCTGAAGCAATCACCACGTCGACCGTCAGGCCATCGACCAGTTGTTCGAGATAATATGATGCCAAAAGGCCGGCGTAATACGCTGTTCCGCACCCAACGATCGTGACGTGTTTGATTTCGCGGAGTTGTTCAGGCGTGAGGTTCAGCCCGCCAAGCTGTACGCGCTGCTCACTTGTCACCACGCGACCGTTAAGCGTCGAGCGAAGTGTCTGTGGCTGCTCGCTGATTTCCTTCAG
>CAMLDM010000051.1 GCA_946479025.1 uncultured Candidatus Saccharibacteria bacterium
GCCGACGGCAACGTTCACTACTTTCCAAACGGTATGGTGCAGCATGTTGTCAACAAAACAATGGGATACAGCATGGCGCGCTTCTCTATTGGCGTTGCACCGTCTTCCGACATCGACCAAGTAATTGACATAATTAATAAAACCGGCGAAAAACTTGCAAGCGAAGAAAAGTGGAGCAAAAAAATCATCACCGCGCCGTCATTCGTCTCAGTCGGCGACTTCACCGCCACCAACGTCAGCATCCTCGTATCTGGCAAGACGCAGCCTTCCGACCAGTGGTCGGTGGTTTCTGAAATGCGCCGCCGGCTGTTCGATCTTTTCGAATCGAAGGGAATTGAACTCGGCACAACCATGATTATGCCGCCACAATCCAAAAAATAGCTTTTATTTTTTCTTGGTCGAAGGTACGTCGTCGATCGAAAGCGCCTGGTCACTCATAGCACCACCACTAAAGCTGTCGACGTTGGTCGCTTTTTCAGCCTGCTTGTTGTATTGATCCCGGAACTGGTCGAGAGTGTCTTTGTCGATCGGGCCGGAGGATGGGAAGCTCACGAGCGAGTCAGAATGAACCGCCTGCTCGCGAACGGACTTGTAGCCCGGGCGGCTAAGATCGAGCTGCGCAGCACCGCTGCTCGCGTAAAGCGCCAGAGCTACTGCCACCAAAAACAACGAAACGACGATCGTTCCCCCGATAAGCACCGTGAATCGGTGGCGCGCCCAGCCATTCATTTTTTTGCTATCGGCCGCTAGCTCCTCTTGGGTCATTGCTGTTTCTCCTCAAAATTCCGGGCAAACGTTTCAAATTCATCTTTGTAATTCGCAATGAGTTCGTGCAGCTTAACCGTGCTGGCGTGAACCTTCTGGCGTTTGATTCGCGTATCGGTAACACTGTCATAAAAAGAAACCGGTTCGTTCATGCAATTTATACGTAGTGTTTTTGACATCGCTTCTTCGTACTCCTGGTATTTCGTACGAAAATCTTCCAACTGACGCTCGTAATCCGTCGCAACGTTTACTAGGCCGGCGCCATCAAGCCGGTTAAGGGCAACGCGGCTATTAAACGGCGCCATGAGTTTCTCTGAAATAGATTCGTACAACTGGCCCCTGTTAACGCGAAGCAGCGCATCGCTGGCGTGCAGCTGGCTCAACGCTGATTGCGCCTCGACGCAGTTGTTGCGGATCCTCGTAATGTGCGCTTCTGTCATTGGCGGCGCACTGTAGGCATGTGCCGTAACGTCCCGCACAGCTACAGCACCTGCGACCGCTGTCACGCATAGCAAACCGAAGATAAGATATCGCTTCATTCCCTTCATTATCTAACGAACCTCCCTATTTGGTCAAATGAAGTTTGCCGTCCGTCCGGGAAACGAGCCCGTCCCGCAGCAGCCCCATAAGCGCCGGCTCAAACCGCTCATCAGCAACCACTGCTTCACGGAGTTCTTCTTCGGCTTTATCGCCGGCCGTCAGGACGCGGACAATGAGTCCGCGCATTTCGCGCAAGCTGCCTTTTAGTGCCGATTGCTTTTTGTAATGCTGACTTTGAGAGATACGTCCAGCGCCGTTCTTTTTTAGCCACGTGCCATAATCCATCAGCGCCTGGTAAAACTCGCGCGGATGCTCCTTATCGAGCGTTTCTCCAACTATCTCACTCAGCTGTTTGTCGGAAACTCTGTCCCCTTCTTCAAAAAAATGATGAAAATAAACCGTTCGCACGTTCGTTTCTACAAATACTTCGGGCCGGTTAAACGCATAGACCAAAATCGCGCCGGCCGTTCCCGGGCCAACGCCGGGCAGGCGCAGCAGTTCTTCTTTCGTGTCCGGAAAAATCGCGCCAAACTCATATGTAATCTCTTTCGCCGCATCGTGCAGAAACTTTGCCCGGCGGTTGTAGCCTAGTCCGCTCCATAATGTTAGAACGTCACGAAGTTCCGCCTGCGCAAGCATTTCTTCATCGGGAAACCGGGCAATAAAAGCCTCGAATTTCGGCACGACCCGGTCTACCTGCGTTTGCTGCAGCATCAGCTCACTCACCAGCACATAATACGGCCGCGTATCCCTGCGCCATGGCATGTCGCGGTAAAGCTCGTGACCTTTTTGGCGCAGCAGCTCCTGAAATTCTTCACTATTCACCTCATTATTATAGAGCGTATAATAGATTATATGACCAGTTATGTACTCGGGGGCGGATGTTTTTGGTGTCTGGACGCAGCGTATCGGCAGATTCGCGGCGTGACAAACGTGGAAAGCGGTTACGCCGGCGGCGATGGCGAGCCGAACTACGAGCGGGTTGCAACCGGCGAGACGGACTTCGCCGAAGTCGTGCAGGTAACTTTTGACGAGGCAGTGATTCCGCCGGAAGTTATCTTGGACATTTTCTTTCTCATTCACGACCCAACCACGCTCAACCGGCAAGGTGCCGATGTTGGGCGCCAATACCGCTCGGTCATGTTCTATGCAAACGCCATGCAAAAAGCAGCGTTTGAGGCCGCATTCGCACGCGCACAAGAAGCGTGGGACAATCCTATCGTAACTGAAATCGTACCCCTTGAATCTTACTACGTAGCCGAACCGGAGCATCAGGATTACTTTGCCAAAAACCCGGAAGCCGGCTATTGTTCGGTTGTTATCGCACCAAAAATCGCCAATTTGCGTGTTGCATACACGAAATGGCTAAAGGAGGAGTAATATGAAACTCATAAAATACGGGCACGCCTGCTTTACGATAGAAAAAGACGGCCAGGTGCTTGTCGTGGATCCAGGTGCCTACTCGGCTGACTTCCTGCCGCCGGAAAACGTCATTGCGGTCATCATCACACACGAACACCAGGATCATTTCGATCACGACCAGATCGCTATGGTCGTCGATAAGAATCCGGATGCGGTCATCATCAGTGTGGCCGACGTAACGTCGAAGATCGAAGTATTTGAAACAAAAACCGTCCAGCCGGGAGATAAACTCGCCATCGGGCTTTTCGATTTGGAATTTTTCGGTGGCAAGCACGCCCTCATTCATAAAAGTATGCCCGTGCCAGCCAACATCGGCGTGATGATAAACGATCTGCTGTACTACCCTGGCGATGCGCTCGTCTTACCCGGCAAATCCGTCGATACTCTGGCCCTACCGGCCGCTGCGCCATGGATGAAAATTGGCGAAGCGATGGATTTCCTGGTGGCCGTACAGCCGCGCCTGGCGTTTCCTACCCACGATGCAATTCTCTCAAATGAAGGCAAGGAAATTAC
>CAMLDM010000052.1 GCA_946479025.1 uncultured Candidatus Saccharibacteria bacterium
CTTTAGTTCCTTCCGGGAGGAGGTCCACCAGGAGGGTCTCTTTTTCGGCGACAACGAATTGTTTGCCACCGACCTTAATGACTGCTTTCATTTTGAATGAATTCCTTTTGTTATTAATCAATCCTGTCTAGTTTAACAGATACGAATCCAGATAGCAAGAGGCTGAAAGTATACAAGCCTGCCGCCGAAAGGAGCAGAGCTCGTATACTTTCAGGAAACAGGCGGGGTCAGTCGACGAGGGCATCGCGGACGAACTCCGGAGCGGCAGCGGGGTTACTGAGCCGCATGATCATCCCGAGAATCGTATCCACAGTCATCTGGTGGTCTTCCACGAAGTGGATACGTAGCGTCGATCGCCCTTCCGCCATCGCCTCCTCGCGCGGAGTCCACCACGCGCCGCAGATCTGATCCGGGATTCTTCCGTCCATCAGCAGTTTGAGAACACGCTCGGCTTCCGAACCGCTGTTGCGAAAAAGTACTTCCGCATAGAGCTCCTGGCCTCTCATCACACCCCTTCTCCTGGCCTACATAGACCATTCGCGAGTCGCAATCTCATTGCCTCTTCGACAACCCTTATATCATAACATGTTTTGCATGTTTCACAATGGACCGTGTCGCGGTAGATATACTATGCATCATGCAGCTGATCGGATCGGTTACATAATAACTGCCTGACGAGGCGCCACCTGAAGCAAAATTGATTTATAAAAGCTAATGTGTTATTATTACAAATATTATGAAGGACTTCATGCCACGCTTCACTGTAGATGACATCCAAACCGTAAGCCATAAAGGTCCTTGGCACTCTAAATCAGGAGGTACGCTTGACGTTCTACTTGCGCTTTCTCAAGAAGAAGTGACTACTTTTCTGGACTACGATAATGAAGAATTCGCACGAGCCGAGCAAGAATCCGGCGAAAACATCCGAGGACTCCGCTCGTACACCGTAAGCGACATCTCCAAAGGATGTGTTGGTGGCAAAGAATGGCATCGGGCTCGCACAGAATATGTTACTGCCCTAGCAGGAAAAGCCATCTGGCAATGTATAGACTTCAATGGAAAGGAAGCCTCGTTTACCCTTGACGGTACAACGGCGGTCATTACACCCCCTGGCATTCTCCATACATATAGCGCACTGGAGGATGGTACTCAGCTCCAAGTTATCTGTAATACACTTTTTAACCCGGATAGCCCAGCAACGCATGATACATTTACCCGCGACGACTTTTATGAAACGCGAGCTAGAATACGCCAAGCTGATTAGTCTTGGCTACCTGAGAACCGTATTATTCGCATGCAGCCAACCCTCGAGGTTACCACCATCGAGAAATTCGCTCTCGGCAGCTACCACGCGTACCGAGCCGCCGTTCATCACGTATTGATTGATCGGGTCGGTCACGTAGTATTCACCCGAAATCGGCGTGCTTACGTAGTTCACTATCGTTGTTAGCAGGTCGTGGTTGAACACATACTGCGCGGCGTTCGCCAGATTGCTTGGCGCTTCTTCCGGCCGAGGCTTTTCGGCGATCCGAACGAAATTGCTGTTCTCGTCGAGATCCATAATGCCATACTTTTCTGTTTCTGCGCGCGGAACAGAAAACGCCAGTGCTGCATTGCCATTTTCTGGCACCATGGCCATCATACGGGCAATTTCGTTGCTACCATTTCGATCGTAAAAGAAGGCGTCTCCCATAATTACGACGGCCGATTCGTCGGGTTTTATGAACGGCGCGGCCAGCGCAATCGGCACGCCTGTGCCGTATTTTCCATCGTTCGGTTGCGTAATGTAATGAAATCGGACATTTTTAGGCGGCGCCACGACAGGAAGCAGCTCTTCTTTGCCATTACCAATAAGATATGTGTTTAGAGCGCCGTTGTCGCCATAGTACGCCTGCAGCTGCGCGCTTTCCTCGCCTGTAACAAAATAAATATCCTCAATGCCTGCTTTTATACAATCTTGCACAAGATAATCCACAATCGGACGGTTGCCGATTGGCAGCATGCATTTTTCAATAGCTTTAGTAATAGGAAGCCGGCGCGTCCCCCAGCCAGCAACAGGAATAATAGCTTTCGTAATCATCCTCCCAGTGTACTAAAATTTTATGCCGGCTGCTATATTTGGCCGCCGCTATATAAAAATATTACGATCAGCACCAACGAAAGCATGCCGCCCGCTTTTATCATGCCGTGGTGGCGATACCAGCTCTCGCGCATTGTTTTTGGCAGTTTACGGCGGTACATGTGCGCCGTCAGTGCCACCGAAATGGCTACCGTCGCGATAAGAAGCGACGCAAACATCGCCGGCGTCATAGAACTGAGCGCCACGCTCAACCGACCTACTGGCCCAACATACTGCGGACCAGGCATATTCGTCGGAATAACACTTCCGAGCACTTTTGGTTTTTCAGCCGGCTTGCCGTAAAGCGCCACAACAAGCGTGGTTGGCTTGCCATCAAGCAGTCCATCGACCACAGCAAAGCCGACATCAACGTAATCTTTTGAAAGAATATTTTTTCGATGTGTCGGAGACGACATCCAGGCGGCCGTTGCCGCGTCGGCCGTCGTAAAGTTTTTTGCAAGGTTTTCGCCCGCCGCCGCGTAGTTGTATCCTACTGTGCCGAACCAGTGCCACGGTGTCGTGCCGTCCGGAGCAATATGCGCCCAGTACTGCTTGGCAAACATGTCCTTGGCTTTCAAAAATGCGGCACGGGAAAGCGCATCACTCGCCCGCAGCGACGGTAAGCCCCGTTCTGTCCGCTGCGAATTCGTATCTGCTAGCAGATCCTGACTGGTTATTGGCGCGCTCACCCCCATCACCGTTCCGGAAGCGGAGAAATTATAAATACCCTGAATGCCAATAATCACAAGTAGCAGCCCGGTAAGGCCGTAGCGCCGAATCAAATGCGGGCGAAATTGATTTTCCTTATGCGGTACGAGCGCCAATTTTACATGGCGGTGAAAGACTTTTTTTAGCTTTTGCAGCCTGGTGTTTTTTTGTTTTCGTTTCACGCGTACTTACAGTA
>CAMLDM010000053.1 GCA_946479025.1 uncultured Candidatus Saccharibacteria bacterium
GAATCCGACCGCACCGTACCATTGATAACCATCAGCGGCGCGACCGCGTCAACGCCGTCGATGCCCCGGATGTCGTTCATGTCTTGCTCGGTAATCGTGCTGGTCGTGTAGGTCTGTTCGGTCGTTGGGTTCGTAAATCCTTCGAGGTTATGCGACGGCACGCCAGGACGCACAACGGCGATATTGCCGCCAAGTTTGCCGACCTGGCCGGAAATTACCTGCGTAATGCCGCTGGAAAGCGACAAGACGGTAGTAATGCTGGCGACGCCGATAGCGACGCCGAGCGTGGTGAGCAGGGTGCGCATGCGGGTGCTTTTGAGCGAGTGGTAGGCATTTTGGGTGTGTTCAACAAGGAATAGGCGGGTCATTTTTTAGTCGCTTTCGTCTTTCGTTTTTTGGCGGATTTTTTCTCGGCTTTCTTTTGCTCGTGGTGGATGCCAAGCGGAATTTTCGCACTCGACTTTTTAAAGACGACGGGGATTTTTGTGTCGCTGGCGATTTTGCCGTCTAGCATGTGGATCACGCGGCTGGCATAGGTAGTAAGCGCAGGATTGTGCGTCACCATAATGATAGTGTTGCCGCGCTTGTGAAGGTCGGATAATTCCTCCATGATGACATGGCTCGAACGGGAATCGAGGTTGCCGGTCGGCTCGTCCGCCAGAATGATCGACGGGCTATTGACCAGCGCACGGGCAATCGCGACGCGCTGCATCTGGCCGCCGGAAAGCTGCCACGGCATGTAATATTCGCGCTCGGAAAGATGGAACGTTTTTAAAATATCGCTGGCCATCTTGAGGCGTTTGGTGCGCACGATGCCTTTATACGCGAGCGGCAGGGCGACATTTTCGATCACCGTCAGGCGGTTGATGAGGTTGAAGCTCTGGAACACGATGCCGATCTGTTGTGAACGGATGCGGGCGTGGCGGCTCTCGCTGAACTGCTCGACGGGTTTGCCGTCAAGAAAATACTCGCCTTCGTTTGATTTATCGAGTAGGCCGAGAATATTCAGCAGTGTCGTCTTGCCGCAGCCGCTCGGACCCATGATGGTGATGAACTCACCCTTTTCGATAACAAGATCGACGCCGTCAAGTGCTACCCGCTCCGCGTCACCAACCCCGTATCGTTTTGAAAGTTCCTTTAATTCGATAACTGGTGTTGATTTCTTTTTTGTCATACTGCCTCTATTATAGAAACCCCTTACAGATAAAAGCAACCATATCTAGGCGTAAATTATACAACTGGTATAATAGGGGAAGTTGGAGAGGTGGCCGAGTGGTTGAAGGCGCACGCTTGGAAAGCGTGTATGCGGGCAACCGTATCGCAGGTTCGAATCCTGTTCTCTCCGCCACGAAAAGGCGCTGCAGGTAATGTGGCGTTTTTTCGTGGCAAGAAACGAAGATGTCCCGCCGGTGAAGGCGGGACATCCCAGAGGCTTGGTCATCTCATTCTGGCGCGTCGCTTCGCTGGGATCTTCACGACCAGCAGCAGCCATCCGCAGAGGACGGTGAGCCAGAACCCGTGCAGGTCCAGCGTGTCCGGCATGAAGTGTGCCGTCAGCCAGAGGATCAGCCCGCCGATGAACGGAAAAGCGAAAAACGCCAAGCCGAAGGTGAGGCAGGTGCTGATTCCCCACGAGAGGCCGACAATGATGCTCGACAGCCACAGAACGACCGCGATGATCATGACGCTGCCGATCGCCGGCCCCGTGAGATGGCTCAGCTCGATCCGGCTGCCGCGACTGGTGATCGACAGCCAGTCCATGGCGTTGAAGGCCAGCATCAGCGCGGTCGCGATGAGCAGGTTGAAGAACAGACGCATGTCATCTCCCGATGATTGTAGGTACCTCCAGGACTTTACCTGTTATACCATAAAATAATACACTATTCAATACTAGACCGTATTGCCACCAGACCACAAAGAGAGTACCATGAAGTTTAAACGTTAATGAAACACAAGTCGGCGAGCCTACTTGTTTTTTCTTTTTCAAGAAAGCGGTACATGAAAAACAATACGATAGCCATTGTTGGTGGCGGATTTGCGGGAATTTCGCTCCTTGCTGAGATAGTCCGGTCTTCCGTGGAGGCACACCAGACCAATATTTCCATTACTTTATTTGAGCCTCATATTATTGGACCGGGTCTTGCCTACGATATTGCGGCGCCGGATGCGTTCAAACTCAACCACGAGCTTGATTTCATGGGTTCGGTTAACGTGCGGCTAGCCGCGACCGAGAGCAAAGATTTTTACCACTGGGTGCAGCAAAATCTCGATAATCTGCGACCGCTTTACCCGGATTACGACCTGAGCGCTCCGAAAGAATACGTTCCGCGAAGCGTATTCGGGCGGTATCTGCAGGCACGCTACGCTGAAACGAAAGCGTTTGCGGAATCTCACGACATTACTATTATTGAGAAAAAAATGACGGTCGATGATGTCCGCCGCCTTGAAGATGGCTTTGAGGTTGAGGCCGGTAGCGAGACACTGCACTTTGATATTGTTGCGCTGACGACGGGCAACTTTTTCAATAAAGTCAGCCCGACGCTGGTGCAAACCGGGAAATACTTCCAGCCATACGATTATAAAAAATATGTGTCGGATGATGTGCAGGATGGCGCGGTCATGCTGGTGGCCGGAAGCGCACTCTCTGCATATGACGCTGCGATTTATGCGCTTGAATCGGGTAAGTACAGTAAAGTCATCATGGCCTCGCGTCGCGGTATGTTGCGAAAAGTGCGTGGTCGCGTAGTACTGTACATAAGAAAGTACGTGACGCTCGAGCACCTTGAGCAGATGGCCGGCGGCCCGGACATGCCGTTTCGGCTTGAGCATCTTTTGCAGGCGATCAAGCAGGAGCTAAAACACGCCTACGGCCATTCGGTCAACTGGAAGGAAGGCTATAG